>NZ_JBKHKJ010000031.1:0-56313 GCF_046546515.1 Parasediminibacterium schistidii
ATAATTTACATTAACTAGATGCAGATAATAGAAAAACAAATAACTGATACGATAAGAACTATAGAATCTTTTTTCTCAGAGTGTCATTATGAAGTAATTAGCGAACATGAAACTTTAAATAACGCAGTTGTAAAAACGCAAAGAAAGGATGATGGGTTCTTCTTTGAATTTGCAAAAATGACTCTACCATCTCAAGACGATAGGTATAAAATCACTTATGCTCAAACTCTACCAACAACGTTTTTAAACAATTTCAAAAGCATTGTATTTGATCTTATTAAGGCCAAATGCACTTTTTCTTTTGGGTTTTCTGGTCACACTTCAGTATCAGGTTATATAAAGGATTTTACAACTGATTCCTTAGAAAATTATAATGAATCATATTATAGGGCGATTATTATAAGTGAGTCAGACCATGCCTTAAGTGGATTTTTTGCTCATAATAATTCATTGAAAATTGGTACAACCACTTATGGCTCAGGAGTTTTAGAGATTAATATAAAAGGCATATTGCTAAATCTTTTTTCTTACACTTCAAAAGAAACTAAAAAATCATATTTTATTGTTGAAAGCCAAAGTCTATCCTCTTACTTAAATTTCATCTCGCTACAAGATGAAATTATACTTGCTATTACTTATTTAACGGGCATCTTTTTAGGGAAAGAGATTTATATTATAGGTAGCGGTTCGAAAAATTTCGAGAACACATCTTTATTAAGTTTAAAATCCTTTTTTGACGATTTAAAAAATGGTTATGCAATTTTACCTGATGTAAACCTTCAGCATCAAGTAAATGTACCTGTCATTAGGTTTTCACCTAAGTATTTAGAAAACTTAATTCATGAACTACTAAATTCTGTAGTTTACAAAAGGACTCTTTTATTAATTTGTCAGGCTCACACCGAACCAGCTTATGTCACATCAACATTATATTCTGTAGCTCTGGAAACAATAACTAATATTATATCAGATGAAATAAAAGAAAAATTGAAGCCAATTAAATCGAAAGACATTGCTCAAAATTTAAGATGTGAACTCAAAAAGACTCTTGTTTTGTTTAAGAACAAACTAACAGATGAAGCATTTAATAAAATCACATCTGATATTGAAAGGATTAATTCACCTACTAATAAGCAGAAATTATTACAGCCATTCAAACATTTCGGTATTAATTTACCCGCAAAGGATATTGAATCAATTGAAAAAAGAAATGATTTCTTACATGGTAGAATTCCAGAGCAAGGAGATAGACACTATCTATCTATAACAAACGGAAGACTTCTTTTTTGTATCAATTGCCTAGTTTTAAAACATATCGGATTTGAAGGGTATTTAGTTTATTTCCCAAGCATATATCAAATTAACAATAAACTAGTAATAGAAGAAAGTTTGATTCGAGAAATATAAAAAAATCATCCCTTGTTGGTCTTCACTCCATTCCTCGTCGTTGTTGCATCTCCCGACCAACAACGAAATAAAGTGTAAAGAAAGAAATTTATTAGTAGCTGAGACTTACCAACAATTTGTGGTTTGTAGGCAACATTTATACAACAAAACCTTCATTATGCCTTTTCAATAATTCCCTATCAGGCAAAAATTTATCGGGCAATCTAATCTCCTTACCAACCAAAGCAAAGAAATTCAAATCCATCATTGCAAGCGTTTCTTTTGCCCTAAGCTTAGAAGATACTTGTATGGTATAATCTTCGGCATTAATCGTTAGTAAATATTTGTCAAAAGCCCTGTCGTGCAAGGCATTCAGGCAAAGCCCGTTCATTGGGTTTAAACGGTTCTTTTCATCTTTACTCCACGGCACAATATGGCTGGCATTCAAAAGTTCGGGGTTGTCAATGCCCGTAATGCAGCAGGTATTGTTATAAGCCGCCAATACCATTTTCCTGAAAATAGATTGGTTAACCCTTGTTTTTACTAATCTTTCCTTATCCAACCCTTGCTGCAATATTTCATTTACGTCAATCTGGTTTAATGCTTCTACGGTTACATGGTTAGCGTTTGCTAATAATTGTTCGCTTTCAATAAGCGCAGCATCCCAATTGTGGTAAAATTCATCCCAAATTTGTTTATCAAGTTTACTGGTATTGCTTGCACCTTTAATGCCCCTAGCCTGCAAACTTGGGTCAAGGCTAGCAAAATTTACAAGTTTATACGCAACAGAAGATGGTGTCCTAGCAATCATCTTGGCCAAACCAATAATAGCAGGATTTCCTTTGTGCATTTTACCAAATGGCAATTTGCAATACAAGTTTATAGCTAGCATTAGTTCATCTTTTGTCCAAAGTTTTTGCCCGTCTTTCATATTAATGGCTAATATAATCCTTTTGCCGACTACCATAAATATTATAGCATAAAACAAACATCTTTTAAAGGCCATTTTTATTAAAGTACTTCATGGCTTCTTTGCCAACCCACTCCCCCATTTGTACTGGCACCGCATTACCAATTAACCTGTAAGAACTCCGTTTGTTTTCAAAATTAAAATCGTCAGGGAATCCTTGCAAGCGGGCATATTCCCTAACTGAAAAAGGGCGAACCCCGTATTGGGATTTTGTATCTTTTACCAATCTTGTACTCAAATCTTTTGCATAATGCGCCACACAGGTTGGCGCAACTGCATTTGCCAAAGAAGGGTCAACCACTATTGGCAAATCCCTATACTTCCCCTTTATCCGATTGATAATATATTCAGGCATTTCTACTTCAGGGTTATTTTCTAAAATATCCTTTAGCCGAGGTTTGTTATAATTGTTTGTAGGTTCAGTAAAAGAAAATGGTTTTCTAGTTCCAAAAAGAATCAAACGTTGTCTTTTTTGTGGCAGCCAATTAGCAGCATCTACAGGGCAAAATACGTTTACATAATAGTTGGGTAGTTTGGTCATTGCTTCCATCACAACTTTAAATTTTCTCATGCCCGGAACGTTCTCTATAATATACATCTCTGGCATTTCAAGGGCTATATGCCTAAAGAAATGAAGAAATAAATCATCACCAGTTCTTGTCCCATGAATATCAGCAATCGGCGAATATTTAGTACAAGGATAAGTGCCAATAATTATATCTGTTTGTGGCTGGTTTAAAACAGTTTTATCTTTTATATCCTCATTTAAAATGGTATGCCCAAAATAATGCTTGTTCGCATTCATACAATCCGTTGCTTGCTTATCTAAATCCAATGATTGTATTACATCAATATTTGCTAACAAAATGCCCAATTCCATTCCCCCACACCCTGAAAAATACCCTTTAGCCGTTGGTCGATACATAGAAAATAATTTAAGAACGAATGTATTTATTGTCTTTCTGTATATATGCATACTTTAAGACACAGTGCAAAATTCAGGTGAATTTTCTCGTTTACATTGGCTTTTAAGTCACGTATTCTATATTGTATGTTAATTAGCAATTGTGGCAATTATTTTTCTGCATTCTTGTTCTTCACTCAATTATGAAAATGGGTAAATACAATTTTT
Source organism: Parasediminibacterium schistidii (assembly GCF_046546515.1). Classification (NCBI taxonomy): domain Bacteria; kingdom Pseudomonadati; phylum Bacteroidota; class Chitinophagia; order Chitinophagales; family Chitinophagaceae; genus Parasediminibacterium; species Parasediminibacterium schistidii. The sequence goes on from NZ_JBKHKJ010000031.1 coordinate 3,489, forward strand.
TAGTAAACACATATCATAAACAACTTTCCGTCTTTATTTTTTTGCAAGCATCATTACTTGTAATAAAATTTATGTGATAAAATAAATTATTACAAGAAAATTATTACAACTTGGTAATAAATTTTTTGTAATTAAAAAAATTATTACAAAAAATTTATTACAGATAAGTTAGCAGTTCGGTTTGTCGGCAAAGTTAGTAAACCAAAAAATTTGTGTCTGCCGCTTGTGCCTTCGCACCTTTCCTCGCTGTTGTTGTGTCTCCCGACCAACAACGAACTACTAGGAAGAAATGATGTTGGTCAGAGACACAACATCGGCGAAGATTTTAGCGAGCAAAAACGCAAAGTAAAAGTTGGTCTTCGCTCCGTTCGTCGCCGTAGTTGCGTCTCCCGACCAACAACAAACTAAGTAAATGAAAATTTTATCAAAGGCAGAGACTTTCTAACTAATTTTATTTTTTAAGGACCATTTATACTACAAACTCTTCTGTATGCCTTTTTAATAATTCCCTATCATGCAAAAATTTATCGGGCAATCTAATTTCCTTGCCAGCCAAAGCAAAGAAATTAAAATCCATCATTGCAAGTGTTTCTTTTGCCCTAAGCTTAGAAGATACTTGTATGGTATAATCTACGGCATTAATCGTTAGTAAATATTTGTCAAGAGCCCTGTCGTGCAAGGCATTTTGGCAAAGTCCGTTCATTGGGTTTAAACGGTTCTTTTCATCTTTTCTCCACGGCACTATATGGCTGGCATTTAAAAGTTACGGGGTGTAATAATTTCTATTTCATTTTTGTCTGTTTAAATAATGACTATTTGCATAAGAAAACCCCTGGCGTTTGCAGTTTAAACCAGATTTTGCAGTTGACTTCGTTATGAAAGGCTCAAATGCAATAAAGACAAGCACTTGAGTCCTTGTGTGAACCCCTTAGCCTGACAGGAAAAAAATGTTATGCACCCGCCAATCTTATGGGCATTTGCCACTCTCTTTTACCTATGATTAGATATTTTTTATAGCATAGTCCTGGTTTTTTCTGCATATTTGCCCCAATTATTGTCAACAGGACACTTAATTAAAAGCAGCTAAATAACCATCAGCATGAAATCGACTTTAGTACAACAAAAATTTAATACCCTATTCAACGAAGAAGCAACAACTATTGTCCGTTCGCCAGGCAGGATTAATTTAATAGGCGAACATATAGATTATAACGATGGTTTTGTATTGCCTGCAAGCATAGATAAAGAAATAGTACTAGCCATTGCACCAAATACTATAGACGGTATTTGCACATTGTATGCCGCCGATTTCAACGACACATTTACTTTTTCGCTTTCTAACTTGGAACCAACCTCAAAAGGCTGGCCAAACTATGTACTGGGGGTAATAGTAGAACTGAACAAAGCGGGTTACCAGATAAAGCCTTTTAATTGTGTGTTTGGCGGCAACATACCTACGGGGGCAGGCTTGTCGAGTTCTGCTGCTGTGGAATGCGGCATTGCATTCGCACTGAATGAAATATTTGGGTTGGGCTTAACCAAGTTGCAAATTGTGCAGTTTTCAAAACAAGCCGAAAACAATTTTGTAGGCGTAAACTGCGGCATCATGGATCAGTTTGCCAGTACTTTTGGCAAGGCACACCATGTAATAAAACTCGATTGCAAATCGCTAGACTATGAATACTTCCCTTTTCAAATGGCTGGCTACGACATTGTTTTGTGCGACACGGGCGTGAAACATTCCCTAGGCGATTCTGAATACAATACCCGCAGGCAGGAATGCGACTCGGCCATTGCGGTTTTAAAAGAAAAATACCCTTCCATAACATCTTTCAGGGATGTAACCCTGAGTCAAATACAAAGCATAACAGATTTATTGCCAACAAAAACAATTGACAGAGCCACTTATGTAGTGCAGGAAATAAAAAGAGTTAGCGATGCCTCAATATTATTAAATAAAAATGACCTAGAAGGTTTTGGGCAATTGATGTACCAATGCCATGAAGGCCTTAGCAAACTATATGAAGTGAGCTGTATAGAATTAGATTTTCTAAAAAACTTGGCTTTTGAAAGTGGCCAGGTAACTGGAAGCAGGATGATGGGCGGCGGCTTTGGGGGCTGTACCATTAACCTAGTAAAAAAAGAAAATACCGCCACTTTTATAGATGCAGCTATCATAGCTTACCAAGAAAAGTTTAAAAAAGCGTTGAAAACATATATTGTTGCAATTACCGATGGAACTTCTATGGTAGGGTAGTTTAGCCTTAAAACGTCATTTATAGTAGGGTTGCCAACCTTTTGAAGGTTGGCAACCCTTAGTTTGCCTGGAAAAAATGTGATTCACTCAGGCAACTTGCTAGCATTTAATAATTGTGTTGCTTTTGTGAAAGAATAAAATTAATGATAACCCATAAAATCACTTACAATTTGACGGCTATATTGCCGCTTTTGCCAACCAGCCACGGCGGCAAGAAGAGGCATGTGTTCAATAACTTTAGGCCATCATTTTCTTTTGGGTCGAAGCAGCACTTTTCTGACGAAATTAGTTTCCCAGATATAGACGAATTACAGGCTGGCAATTCTGCAACTGTAAAAATAAACTTACTCCCTTCAAGGCATATCAGCGAAAACCTGAAGTCTGGTGTTATGTTCAAGATATTTGAAGGTGAAAAAGTTGTAGGTATGGGTATTATCAATTCTATTGATAATAAAAGCAATACTTAATGCCACCCACCACCATTATGGATAGATATACTCTATCACATCGTTACCCATAAATTTTCCGCCAGGGTATGGGGCTGTATAATCCAAGTTCAACCAAACATTCCCCTTGTCATCCAAATGATAATTTAGTTTTTTGCCTTTAGTTTCTATGGGGAATAGCTTTTTAGCAATCAATATTGCAAGGTTATCAAAAGTTTGCTTGGAGCCAATAAGCAACTCTGGATAAATATGCCCGTTGATGCACACCAGCCTGCATTCCCCCCCAATAGATTTAATACAGGCAGCTGTGAGGATAGCATAGTCATCGCAATCACCAGCTAACAGTTTAATCGACTCGCTTGCCTTTGCAAAATATTCTTCGCCTGCCGGGTCGCTTACATAATTCCAATTAGTGCGTATTTTCTTAAAAACTGCCAGGCTTTGAATAAACTGCCAATTGTTGTCTTTCCCAGTTATTTGCTGTTCTTTTCTAAAAGAAGCATTGGCAGCCGATACCGCAAAATCCCTCACCAAAGGATTGTTATAGTCAATAGCATTCAAAATATCCTTATCAGTAGAAAGCCCTTTATAACCAACATATACAAAATTGCCATTCCGGTTAGTTTGCATATTAGTAAATACAAGGCGGCTATCGTTGTAAAAATTCAATAAGTCATAGTCTGTATTTTGTACCTTATAAGTAAACCATCCACCAATAGCTACTAAAAACACAAATACAATCGGCCTAAACAATTTTACTAGCCACAGCACCAATGCAGCAATGGCAAGCAAGGCTATTACTTTATCTAACTTATAAGCCCAACTCAAATCAGGCAAAAACCCATATAAAATAATAAACAATAATACTGTAACAACGCAGCTAAGCAAGCCAAACAACATAGCAACAAAACCCGGATTTTTGCGTTTATCCTTAGTCATAACATTCATTTGTTACTATGATGCCATAACTGTTCCAAATTCAGCTTGCAAATGCTAAAGTTTTTTAAGAAGCTGTGTTTTTGTTGCTGTAGGGGCATTTTGTTTTACATGCTGCCTTCTATCCAGATAACTTGCTACTCATTTCTTAAACAACCCTTTAACCCATTTATAATCCTCCATCCGCCACCTAAAAAAATCTTTGATAGAAAAAGATGCTTCCTGCCCAAGGAATATATACAATGCATATGCTAAATTAATAGTATAGCCAATACTGCTGATCATGGCAGCGGCAACTATCCCATACTGGTTGGTAAAGCAAAAATTGCCCAGTATTACAAACACTAATGCCAGCAAACCACCAACCATATTGATATAAACTTTGTTGGTGCCACCGAAATAAGCAGAAAAAAGCGTTAGTATGCACAAGGCCAACATGCCGGGCAGCAACAGCAGGAAAGGCAGGTACATGGTGTGGAAGCTATTGCCAAAAACCGCACTGAATATTTTTTCGCCAAAAAAGAAACTGAATATACCCAGCACTAAAAAAAACTGCATCAACAAACGGGATATTGCTAGTATGTTGTGCTGGATGACTATTTTATTTAATCCTTCTGCTGTTTGAGGCAATACCACACTAGCCAATATTTGGGGGATGATAAGTAGCATTTGCCCCATTTTGGATGCTTGTATATAATTGCCGAGCTCTGCTTGGCTGCGATATTGCTCTACAAACCAAAAATCTATCCTGTAAACCAAGAAAAAAACAAAATTGGCTGCTAATGCAAGGGCTGAATAGCGTAGCAGTTCTTTTGCCTGCAAAAAGGATGGCAACTGAAAAGATAGGAGCAAGTTGTATTTGATAAGAAACACCACTGCCAAAACGGCCCCCTGAGCTATGAAAAAGATAAAATAAATTGATATTGCCCATTCAGTTGGGGCATTGCTTCTTTGCAAGCAAAAAATATATCCCGCTAGGAAATAATTAAGTAGCCCCAGCACTATGTTTGGTGTGCTATAATCTTTCTCGGCATAAAACAAAACAGAAAAAAAATTAACCAGCATTATGCCTAAAGTATAATAGCCACCAAACAAAACTGTGTTTTTTGAAGGCACATCGTGCAATGGGTAATAAGTAAAATAAATTTTGGACATGGGTAAAAGCAGCACGCTTACCACCATTGCAAACAACATAGCAAACCACCCCAATGCCTGTTTTAGGATGTTTTTTTGGCTAGCGGCAAAAAAAGCGAGGCCGCTTTCAAGGCTAAGGCTACTTACCAATACAACCAATGAGTATAGATTGGTTAAAAAATATACCCAGCCTGCACCAGCAGCTTGCAAATAGCGGCTTAGTACTATGTTTAGCACCAGTACCGCCACAAAATAAAAACCCCTCCAGATAAGGCTTTGCCTAATCAGCTTCTCAAAGTTCATTGTTCACTTTTATATTTAGAAGGCATCGTTAAATTGTATCTTTTCTATTTGGCTCCTGCTCTCCTCTATGCCCCTTTGCCTCTTTGCCTATTGTCTCAATAAAAAAAATTTGCGGCTAAAGTAAGCTATTACAATTATTGTATTTTCGCAAGTATATATTATGGCACTATTAAAAGCATTCAACAAAAAAGCAAAAGCGGAAAACGAAACTGGTTTAGGCACCAACAGCGGCAGTAACGGCGGGCGTTTCTTCAACAAAGACGGCACGCCAAACCAAGAAATGCGAGGTGTCCCTTTTTTAGAAAGGTTCAATTTGTACCATGCACTGCTTTCGTTGCCTACATGGAAGTTCCTATTTATCACTTGCTTGTCCTTTGTTGCTATCAACCTTATTTTTGCTGGTATTTACCTAGTCATTGGTATCAGCCACTTAAATGGCATGGTAGCTAGCAATGGGGCAGAAAAATTTGGAGAGGCATTTTTCTTTAGCGCACAAACATTTACTACCGTTGGTTATGGCAGGATAAATCCCGTTGGTTTCGCTGCCAGCTTTGTGGCTGCCTTGGAAGCATTGATTGGCCTTATGAGTTTTGCCTTGATTACCGGCCTTTTGTATGGAAGGTTTGCAAGGCCCAAATCTTATATTAATTATAGCAAAAACGCATTGTTCGTGCCCTTCAGGGGAGGGGTGGCTTTTATGATTAGGATGGTACCCTATACTAAAAACTTCTTGGTAAATGTAGAAGCAAGGATGACACTAAGTATGCAAGTATTGGAAGACGGTATCCAGAAAAACAAATTTTTTAACCTTGCCTTGGATATTTCAAGGGCAAATACATTAATTTCTAACTGGACGCTAGTTCATATCATTAATGAAGAAAGCCCATTGTATCATTTGACTAAAGATGATATTGACAATGCAAAGGCAGAAATATTAATATTTATACAAGGTTTCGATGAAAGTTTTTCCAATACCGTTATTTCCCGTTCGTCTTATACCTACGAGGAGTTTGTTTATGGTGCCAGATTTACACAGATGTACCATCCCAACCCGGAGAAGACAGGTACCATATTATACATTAACAAACTAAATGATTTTGAACTAGTGCAGCTTCCAATAAAATACTAATTAATACTAACTCACTAGTTTACCATTTGTCTATCTCATCTATATTTAAAGGATATTGCTTTTCTATGGCTGAACTTGAAGAAAACATTTCGATATTTTCTGTTTTTTGATACTCCCTTTCTATTTTTTCTGTTTCAACTCCAATATATTCTGTGGATGCATAGGCGTTATCGTAAGAAGAAAAATCATAATTGGGAAGTAACTCTGTTTTAATATAGTCTACTGCTTCGGTGAGGCCTTTTGCAAACTTGTTGATGTCTTCTTTGTAAATATAGATGCTATTACGGTCATAGCCCCTGTCGTCAAAACGTTTTCGGCTTTCGGTTACCACAAGGCAGCATCCATTGTTGCGTGTTTCTTTTACGTCAAAAAAATAAGTCCTTTTTACGCCAGCTTTTATCCTATTGCTGTACACATTTGTTATTTTGTTTTCGTTCCCTTCGTAACCCACAATTATTGGTTTTTGTGTGAAAATAGATAACACAAATATAGTATTCTTAGTGAATTATTAAAATATCAAGCAACTATTTTATTTGTAATTCATTTCTAAAAATATCAGAAAGCTATAACCCTAGCCCCCTCTCATCCCTTGCAGTACTTTTATCTCATCCAGCACTAGCGAACTCACGAGTTGAAATTGGTCTGTAATGGTTTTCATTTCCGATAGGGTTTTGCGCACTTTTTTTAAATCGCTGTCAATACCGGATTCTAAATCTTTCCTGCGGGCTTCTAATAATTGCTGTACTTTTTTATTTAGTGGGAATTTGTCAGTTGTGCTGATGGTAATATTATTCTCATCGTCAACCAGCGCAATGGCATCGTCAAATTGTTTGATAATTTTTTTTGTCATTATTTCAAAGCCAGTCCCACAATATTTTTCGCCATATTGGTGTGCATAGTAGGAAAGGGATGCAATGTAAGAAGTAAGCATGTGGCTGGCGGTTGTTAACTGATAATAAGGCTGCAGGTTCAGCTGTCTTTTCTTAGGTTCCGATAGCATCCTATGTATGGCACCCGATAAATTGGCTAATGCCACAAATGCTTCCTTGCGGGCAAGTTTATAATCTTTGTTCGTTTCTTTGGCAATGCAAAACCTTTCGGCTATGGAAATAAAATACTTTTTGTTGGCCTTGAATGCATCAGACAAAAGTTTATTGATTTGCTGGTGTTCCCATGCTGGTAAAATAAAATAAGAGCTGGCAAACGCAATCACAGAACCTATTAATGTATCCAGCACTCTATCGCTTAGCACTTTTGACAAGCCACCCGCATAGAGGAAGTGGAAATTGAGCAATACATACAGGGTAATGCCTGCGGTACTGACCAAGTATTGCACTTTTAAAAAGCTATAGGCCACGAGCATTGCAAGGATCATAACGGCAAAAATGATACTATCGCTTTGGGTAAAATACAAAGTGCCAAACCCTAGTATTACCCCCACAAAAGTACCAGCCACCCGCTCAATATTCCGTTGGCGCGAAACACTATATGCCGGCCTAATGATGGTGGCAATGGTTAATAATATCCAGTAGCCATGCCCAAGGGCAAAGAACAAGGACACTAAATAACCCATAGTAAGGGCGGTAGCTAGCCGCAGCCCATGCCGGAAATGTGCCGAGCCAATATCTATGTTGGACAGGAACAAATCCTTATCGAAGTTAGAATGTACAATAAAATCCTGCACTTCTTCTGCTGAAAGCTGGCGACTTACTTTTTCTTCGTAATGTGTATAGGTTTGTATTCGCTTGATACGTTCAGTTAAATCCTGTAAGCTGAACAGTATATGGCGTAGGGTGATAAAATGTTCAATATTAGCTGGTTTTAGCTGTTGCTTCCGCAACTCCATAAAAGCATGGTTGCTTTTTTCCAAAAAATCATCTAGTTCTTTTTTTGCATTGCACACATGGCCCGCTTGCACACTTAAACCTGTGCGGTGCAGTTCTGTGGCCAAGAGTTCAATATTGGCTTTGTACTGTTCTAGGATGCCCGTGCCATCTACCGCAGCATGTAGCTTTTCATAATTTTGCTGGGAGGTCATGATGCGTTCAAATAAATCGATGCTATCCAAAAAAATCATGGTGAGCCGCCTGCCTGTGTTGGTAGTGTCTTTTAAAAAGGTACGGGTTTTAAAAAAAATCTCCCTCAAGTCGCCCTGTTGTTGGTGGATCAATATTTGTTGCTGCATTAGTTTTGGCAGCACATTATCATCGTTAAACCCTATGTTGTAAAAAAGGGCTTTCGATTGTAAATAATTGCCAGCCTCAATCAGGTTTTCACCCAATAATTGCTGTATAGGGCGATAGGGCTGCAACCTAATGGAAGTAATGCTTAGCAATGCGTACCAGATGCCACCAACAGTAAAGTACATCGCATTATGCCAAACACTAAGGCCATCGGGCAGATTGATATTAATAATGAAAACAATCACTGCAACCAACCCTATGCTATAGGTACGATTGCCGTAAACGGCAATCAGCGAAAAAAACAAACTGAACAAAATAATTTGGGCAACAATTAGCCAATGGTAATGATGGCTTAGCCCACCAATTACAACCATCAACCCATTCAAGCCTATGCTAGCCTTCATGCCATTGATGCGGTGGTGCTGCGGACCCGGATTGTCTGTGAGCGCAACAAACAAAGCACCCAATGGGATGCTGATCATAACTGACAATAAGTTGTAGTGGAAAAGGATAATGCCCGGAATAAGCACACTAGCTGTCATCCGCACCCCAGTGGACACATATTGGCCATAAATAAATTTCTTAATTTCAAGCTGGTAGTTCATACGCTAAAGTTTAAAGGTAAAACTTTATATAGCGTAATAAAAATATTAGGAAGGAATTTTATTTTATCATCTATTATTTTCTTAGCTTATTTCTTCGCCAATATTATGTCTCTGAACAATATCAATTCAAGCTAGTTCTTTGTTGGTCAGGAGACACAACATCGGCGACGAGCGGAGCGAAAACACACAAGGGCGGAAGACCAAAAATTTTTAAAGGCGATTAGCCTGCACAATAGCTCCATTGCTTTTATTATAGTTTGCTAATTGGGCTTGGGCAATCTTTTTCAGCTTGTTTACATTGCCATCCAAATTCTTTACTGCTACCCGGATGTTTGAACCATTTTTTTTGAAGTTTCGGGCTATTTTTTTACCCACTTTAATTTTGTTGAATTTCTCCATTACTTCATTAGTATCCTTAATAAAAAATACCAAATAACGCTCCTTTGAAGATAAGGCATTTACTTCTTGTATGTTGCGCCAAGGGATAAACCCCACCGAATTGCAATTTATTTTATCAGTAATACCTAGCTCATTTATAATAAAAACAGGTTTTTTGCATGTAAATTTCTTATAGCAAATTTTAAACTGTTCAAACAAATAATAATACACTACTAAAAATAGAGCCAGTGAAATGATAACAATGATTTGCAAGTATATGTTTTTAAAGAAGGCACTTGCATTCAAATTTGTAACAAGGTAATCTAATACCTTATAGGGCAATAATACCAACAAACATGAAAATAAAATAAGCCTAGTTTTTATTGTTGATTTGTTATAGAAAACTTCTATGGATGTAGTCATTTTTATTGGATATTATTGGTTATTGATATATAAGTAACTATTTAGGTAGCAAATAGTAATAAGTAGTATGGCATTTATTTTGTTCACAAGCCAAACAATCGAAGCATGAAATTAAATATGTAGAGTAGATTTTAGAATATATTTATTTAAACGGTTCAATTTTACAGATATTTGGCAGTATTAATGCACTTTATTCAAGCAAAGAAGATTGTCAAATTGCCGAAGTTTGTATAAAATATCTATCGCCTCTATTGAGCCATTTGGCTAAAATGGCTATCAAAAAAATAGTTATGCGCTTAAATGGGATACTCGTGAACCATTTATTTTAATTCCCCAGGTATTACCGTAATCGTATGTTTTATCCCGCCACGCAAAACGCTCAAGCTGGCTTTCTTGCCAATAGATTCCTCGTTTAAGTATTTATATAGGTTGTCGATTGTGGCAACTGGCTTGTCTTTATAGGCCACGATGATGTCGCCAAGTCTTATTTGAGTGTTGTAAACATCTCCATCGGGTACAATTTCAAAAACATATACGCCCGTTTTTGTTTGTAATTGATTGGCATTCATCATCCGCTGGGTAAGGTTGATGGTTTGTGCCGCAATGCCCAATTGCGCCCTTTTTACTTTGCCGTGCATGATTAATTGCCCGGCCACATAAGCGGCCAAGTTTGAGGAAACAGCAAAGCACAGCCCTTGCGCAGAAGTAATGACAGCCGTGTTTACCCCAATCACTTTCCCTTCTGAGTTTACCAATGGGCCACCGCTATTTCCGGGGTTCAAAGCAGTATCTGTTTGTATAATATCATCTATCAACCGCCCATTGTTTGCCCTAAGCGTTCGGCCAGTGGCACTAACCACGCCTGCGGTAACCGTGTGCTGCAAACCCATGGGATTGCCGATGGCTATTGCAATTTGACCTGGCAGAAGCATGTCAGAATTAGCAAATTGCAATGGCTTGAGGTTTCCATGGTGCACTTTCAGCACACCAATGTCTGTGGAAGGGTCATTGCCTATCAAGTCTGCGCTCAACTCTGTGCCATCATCAAAAGAAGCTTGTATGTTGCCGCCATTTTCTATCACGTGGTTATTGGTAACAATGTACCCGTCAGATGAAATGATAAATCCTGATCCAGAACCTTGTTGCTCCACTATTTTACCTGTCCGTTTGTTGCGCATCTTTTTGCTCACTTGGATATGCACCACTGCTTTTGAAGTATTGGAGGCCACCCCCATAACGGTAGATGAATAAGCATCCAGCAATTGCCTATCGTTATTGGCTATAAAATTTAGCTCGCTAATTATATTTTCCATATGCTTTTCAAAATCAATATTTAAACCAATGATATATTTATGAAAATTTGGCAGTTATTACTGTTGAGTTGGCTTGTGCATTCTTTTTTGTTTGGGGATATTGCCTATAAGCATACACTTGTTTAGATGCGCTTATATTTTTTAAATACCAACATAGGGGTTAGTTCTAACTTTCAGGTACTATGTCATTAAAAAAACAAGTATGCAAATAGTTACAATATTGGTCTGAACAAAGCAAATGATATCCTTTAACAACAAAAAAGGCTGCCCCTAAAATTGGGGCGGCCTTTTTTAATAACCAATATATTACTAGGTACTTAGAAGAAAAATATGATTTATTTAAGAACTAATTTTATGGATAAATAAAATTGCTGCATCTTACCATCCTAAACCTGCATTTGCACTGTGCCAACGGATAAATATCAACATATAACCGACGAGGAGCTGCTGAATAAGTTTTATGTCGATGGCGATAGCCAATGGATGGGAATATTGCTGCAGCGATATACCTTGTTATTACTGGGCGTTTGCATGAAATACTTGAAAAATGAAATAGAAGCCCAAGATGCCGTGCAGCAAGTGTTCCTGAAAGCAATTATTGAAGTGAGGAAATACAAAGTGGCCTATTTTAAAAGCTGGCTGTACATGATTGCTAAAAATCACTGCCTAGTTTTGCTGAGGCATAAAAACAAAATAATGCTAGTAGAAGAGGGCGATTTGGCAATGCCTGCAGAGGAAACAGATTTGCAGGCTTTGCAAAACAATGAGCAAACGCTTACAGCCATGGAAATTTGCTTGCCAAAATTGAATGAAGAACAAAAAACCTGCTTAACTTTATTTTATTTAGAAAGGAGAAGTTATCAGGAAGTAAGCGCAGCCACAGGGTTTGATATAGCACATGTGAAAAGTTACATACAAAATGGCAAACGGAATTTAAAAATTTTGGTAGAAAAGCAATTGAAGCAAAAAGCATGAGCGGCATAAAAGACATATTATCCAATCATACAGCAAAAGTGAGCAACGAGCAGTTGATAGATTATGCAAACCATAATTTGCCTGCAACCGATGCCCATGACATTGAAAAAAACATGCTTGACGACCCTTTTATGGCCGATGCCATGGAGGGGCTGCAAGCTATGCAGAGCAAGGAACAAATAAGCCAATCCATTGCTGCGCTAAACCAACAACTGCAAAAAACAATAGCCGCCAAAACAAAAAGGAAGAAAAAAAGAGGCATACCCTCAAACCAATGGGTGCTTGTTGCTATTGGAATAGTTTTGGTTTTGTGTGTACTGGGTTATTTTGTGTTGAGGTTGCAATGGACGGGTAGGTAATACTTTATTATTTTTTTGAGAAATTAAGAATCAAAGTGGCACGAAGGAAATAAAGAAGAAAAAGGAAAAAGTGGCTTTATAATATCCAATAAACTTTGTACTCCTTTTTCTTTGTGCTTCTTGATTTTTGTGCCTTCGTGGCAAAGAACTAACCCAGCATTACCACTTTGCCAGGGTATCGTTCCGTGTATTTCCGCAACATGCCTCTTATTACCTCATTTTCTGGGAAAGGCGTGAGCAGTGTTTTTAATTCATGCGGTTTGGTTACCAGGCGTTCATCTTCAATTTTACCCATGCCATAAAACTTGCCATTTTCTATCAATATGTAGTTTTGTGCAGGCTCTTTTATCAAATAGGTTTTTCTTTCTTCCTGTGCTGATGCCAATACTTTTTCTATGGCCGCATTGTGGCTTGCCACATCGGGCAGGTTGCTAGCTACTTTCTCGCTATTATCTAAAAAACACAATGCAGGGTGCAGCTCGTGCTGCCTTGCCCACTGCCAAAGGGTGCTGTGCGCATCGGCAAACAAGCTAAATGTAATTAGCGGCTGCAATAGTTTCCTTTTTTTGTCTATGCCAAGTCGCATATAACCACGGGCATCCTCAAACATAAATATGCCATACTGGTGTTCATAATGCTTCTGGCTTTTATTGAAAATAGGCCACAACCGCTTAATTTCAATACTTTCAAGCAAAGAAGCTATAAGCTCGCTATCGCAAACGGTGTAGTTGATGCCATGTATTTCACGTAAAAAATCTTGCTTTTGCTTGCTCGGCTTGTTGTTGGAGAAATGGGAAGTCACCCTTTTTTTTAAGTTTTTTGCTTTGCCCACATATACCACTTTCCCTGCCTTGTCGTGAAAATAATAAACCCCTGGCACCATTGGCAGGTTTTCTACCGTTTCAACATCCACATGTGGGGGAAGGTAACGGTTGGCCTTTTTTTTTATCATTACTGCCAGTTCGCCGCTGGTATCGTGCTTTATTAGCAACGAAAATAATTCTGCTGTGGCCAAAGCATCGCCAGAGGCACGATGGCGGTCATTCACCATTATATTCAATTCCCGGCAAACCGTCCCTAACCCATATTTGGGCAAGTTCGGGAATATTTTTTTTGTAAGCCTAATGGTGCATAGCTTGTGCGTGTCCAAATCGAAACCCGCAAGTGCCAATTCATGTTTTACAAAGCTATAATCGAAATTCACATTGTGTGCCACAAACACCCTGTCTTTTAGCAGGTTGAAAATATTCTCGGCCAGTTCATCAAACTTAGGGGCTTGGGCTACCATGGCATCGGTAATGCCAGTAAGCCCCTGCACATATTTCTGGATAGGCATACAAGGGTTTATGAGGGTAGTATATTTCCCTTCAATCTCTTGACCGTTGTGCAGAACAATAGCTATCTCGGTAATATTATTGGCTCCTGCGTGGCCTCCTGTTGTCTCTATATCTACTATTGCAAACACTTTTTTTAAATTATCCCTTCTTTTTTTGGTACTTGATACAATTTTTATGCTCAAAAACCGTTTATAAAGGTGACAATATCCATAATTATTAGGAAGATAAAAAAAATAGTTCTCAACCATCTGAAAAATAAGGATATATGGCTAAACAAAACACCTCGAAAGTGGACAGGGCAGTAAAAAATGTATTTTACATTATCATGGTATATGTGGCTATTGCCATTGCATCGTACTGGCATTTCAAGAAGCAATAATAGCTGCTTGTGCTGGATTGCCCAAAGCATTAACAAAAAGCTGCTCCACATTTTGGAGTGGCTTTTTTTTTATTATTATGTACCTACTGTTTGCAGAAGTTTCTTTTGTTGGGCTAGATGGCATCCCATACAATGCTTCATGGGGTGTAAGGCGGGCAAGGAACAAAGGAGAAGGCAGCTTGCTGAACTATTCTATTCCATGACTTTGCTAAACCTATCAACCAATATCAATTTTGGTAGCACAAGGAGCGAGATAAAGGATGAAATAGAACGATAAGTGGATTCAATTTTGAACAGTTTACCCGTTCTGTGTTACTAGCCCAAGGCGATTTTACAGCTTTTTTAAAAGCAGATAAAGATGCCAAGTCTTCCTTGCTGGAAAAATTGACTGGCACGGATATTTATTCCAATATTTCCAAGCTCATTTATAAAAAATCAAAGGAAACAAGCGATTAGTTGAAGAACCTTCATTCTAAAATGGAGGGCATGGCCCTATTGTCCGATTTAGAATTGTCTAATATCAACACTAAAAAACTAAACCTTGCACAGCAAATAAAAGAAGGTGAAGCGGGACTGGTATCAGGACTTTTGTAGATGCAAGGCAACACAACACTAATTTACTTCAACAAAATAATAATGAATATACTATTAACTTGTTAAAAATCAATGAATTAGAATTAATAAATAGTTTAATAAATAGTCAGCTTGCACAAGCTGATAAATTGCTTGCTAAGGCGGAGAAAGTACAACTTGATGCAAAGCCTTCCATTGCTCAAGCCAAGCAATTGGACATACTGATAAGGTAAAAAACGGGTGCATTTCAAAATTTCGTTTTTTATTGTTTTCAATAGATTTCAACTGCAAAATCTAGATTTAAAAAGTATCCTATATGGGGGAAATTTTGGATACTTATGGGGGAATATTTCCCCCATATAGGATTTTTATTTTGGACTATATACCTTTTAATGCCAATTTTACATTAAAGGGGGAACTAGGGGCATCTTGGCCTTGCTTCCCGCATCGAATGCTAGTTGGCTTAGCAAAATGATAATTCACCATCAAAATCTTATCAGTTTCTTATCAATAAATTATCAATTTACTATAGTAAAACTATCATTCCATTATTAACTAATTATCATAAAATTCACTCAAATTATAATAAAAAATGAGGCTTAAAAAATACAAACAACTGAATATCAATGAGTTATAGGAAAAAAGGAGAAATAGCAAAAAAATAAATCACTTAAAAGTAGAAAATAAGCCATTCCAAATCTTCGCTTAGTTCTTCTTATTCCCTCGTTTGTTATTTCGCCCTCCTCAGGTAGTGCCTCTCAATATTATAATGGCAAAGCCGAAGGGAGATTGCCAATCGTGCAGTTGTAGTTTTTTTATTTGTGCCCCCAGTTATAAACTGACTTATTTGTACACTGGCGCAAGTGTTAAGCTTTAGCTGGCCACTTGCGCCAGTGTACATAATCTTTCTCTTTGCCCCAAAATACCCACCCCCTCATTCGAGGGGTTTTTTATGGGCATAATAAAAGGCAGCTTTGTATGGTGAAAAAAGTAAATCACTACACCATGTACAAGAATTCAACTCGTAGCTTTTTGTTTGTTTTGTTTACGCTGGCCAATATTTTTGTAAATGCACAGTTTTCTTATATGGGTGCTTATAACTGGGCTGGCAAGCCTACCTACTTGGTAACACCTAGCGATACTTTCTCTGCTGGCTTCAGGGACAAAATTGCCGTTAACCTGCCAGAATACAGGCCGTTGCCTGTTTACAACCCACGGCTCTTGGCTAGTGGCAGGCCTGAAGCTATCAACCTTTCCGCAGCAGCAGATGTATGGGTAACTTTTGTAGATGAAGGCGCAAGCTACCGCAATGCACTGGGCTATTACACCTACAACACCAATGCCCCACTTGCAAAAGCACCTGCCGACAGCAGCATAAAAATGATTTTTCCAAATGCTTCAAAATCTGGTTTTGGCGGCGATTTGAACCCGGGCGATAAGGTGTACCTTGGCAAATTTCCAGCAAATACAAGCATTGCATTTGTACTGGTGGTGGATGGCTGGAACGGCAGCACCGTTATAAATAGTAAAGGCATATTGTATGCAAATGCTGCCTTTAACCCTGAAACAGCCGATTCCTTGAAAAAACATACGATCATGTTCAACGATGCAGCTTCTGGCAGGCTAGTTATGGGCTTTGAAGATGTACGCAGGGATAATGCACAGTGCGACAATGACTTTAACGACTTGCTTTTTTATGCTACCATCAACGCAAGGGCTTCCGTTGCGAATAACGATAGCATCCCCAATATGATAGATAATGGGCAATATGTTTATTCTGGCAATACAGGTGGCTTGGAAAGCAAAAGCCTTGGCGATATTATTGGCAAAAGGATGCTGAACAAATATAAAAAAGGCGGCAACACACCTATTGATTATAGCGTAACTCAAAAATATGGCAATACCAACTATGCTACATTTGGCACTACTAGCCCCGCAAGCATTAGCAACTTGCAAATGCTGGATATTATGCCCGCTAAAGTGTACGATGCTGGCTACACTGCTTATTTAACATCTCCAACAGATATTACTGGGTTTACAAATGCGATGGAAGTAAGTTCTATCGATTTTACGCAAGGCACTACCTGCAAGGCTGTGGCTTTTGCTACCAAAACCAAAGGCAGTGTTTATGCCCATACAAAGCCTGTTTGCGACAGACTGCGTGGCTCACAAATATTGAGCATAGAAAATTTTACCTTGCAAAACCTAACTTTTGTACGCTATGCCTTGAAGAGGCCTGCTGGCAATATTGAATATTCAACTAGTTTTAGCATTGGTACAAAAGCAGGAAGGGATACTTTTTCTTTCCAGTCAAACTGGTTGACAAAAGATTATGTAAACGATGAGGTAATGTACAACTACCAGCTTTGGGCTGCATCGCCCTATTTGGTTACAGACTTGATGCTGGAAGTATTGAAAAAACTCAAAGCAATAGCACCTATAAAAGCGTATGATGTACAAGCCAAATTGCCTAATACTTACGTTGCCGCTGCCAAAAGGGAATTAGGTGTGTTGCAGTTTAACGTAAAAAACGCATCTGCAAGCACAACTGGTTATTTTGAAATGGATGAAAGGAAAAATGAACAGTCTGGCATTATAACAAAAAGGTTTCCATTTACCATTGCTGCAAATGACACAAGTACTGTAAACATAGCCGTGAACGATGCTTACGAGCATGACATAAGGATGGTAATCAATGGCAATGTGCAAGACTTGCTGTATATGAGCGATGGCAATTGGGCAATAGACTACAACGAAGCAAAGACCAGCATCAAGCAGTTTACTGTTAGTAACGATTCTGCAAGCAACTATACTACTGATTACCCAGTTTACAGGGACATACATATAGCAGGCTCTACATCTGATTATGTTTCAGTATATAAATTGCTAAAAGGTGGCGGTGCAACAGCAGACTTGACTGGTTTTGAAAAAATAAAATTTACGGCAAATGGCGGCAACAACCTGCGCATCACGCTATTGAAAAACTCAATTGCCAATTGGAGTGACCAATATACTATCGTGCTACCTTTGGCATCCGAAAAGAAAGATTATAGTGTAAGCCTTTCTGATTTTAAAAGTGCTTTGTCAGAATCTGGCATGGACTTGACAGATGTAACAACCGTTGTTTTTTCAATAGAGATACCTACAAGGAACGTTACCGATGTTAATAGTTCTTTATCAAATATAGGATTTGCAAAAGCAGGTGTAGAAGTTGTTGCGAAGGATACAGTTATTAATACTGAAGTATCTAAAAATGTGCAGGTTTACCCTAACCCTAGCAGGGGCAATTTTAAATTTGCTTTCCAAAGCAACAGCGAAACTGCTTTTGCAATACGCATCAGCGAGCTTTCTTCAGGGCGGTTAGTTTACACAACAAAATACCAAGCTGTAAAGGGATTGAATACCATAGCCGTGGATATTGCCAATAAAATAGCTACCAATGGGGTATATATATTGTGTGTGGTAAAAGAAGATGAAAAATATACGAATAGCAGGGTGATGATTAGTAAATAAGTAATAATTAGAGGTAGAGGGTTTGAAAAGGGGAAGCCTGCAATATCAGCTAAAACTGATGGTTGCGGGCTTTTTTAATTATCGGGATATGACTGATTTATCTATTAGCGTACTGATTTTTTACTTTATTACTAGTAGAAGTTATAAAATACTAAAGAGTTGTTATTTTTTTTACACCTGCATAAATTTATATGATAATCATTATTTTCGTTCAGTGCTGGCTGGTTACTGCTAACTGCTAATTATCTACAAATTGAGAAAGGTTCTAAAATATACTGGTTATACCTTGTTAGGTTTTGTTGCATTTATATTGATTTATCTAGCATTTGCTTACTCGTTATCTCATATTGGTGTCGCTAAAGAAGCACAATCAGCTGAAGTTGCTATTTATATAAAAACAAACGGCGTACATACAGACTTAGTGGTTCCAGTAAAAAATGATCAATTTGATTGGAGCAAAAAAATTAAGTTTTCAAATACTACTTCAAAAGATACTACCATGCAATATTTGGCTATGGGGTGGGGCGATAAGGGTTTTTACTTAGAAACACCTACATGGGCAGATTTGAAATGTAGTGTTGCTTGCAGGGCAGCTTTTGGGTTAAGCACTACCGCAATACATGCTACTTTTTACAAAACAATAAAGGAAGATAGTTCTTGCAAAAAAATAATGATTGGAAAACCCCAGTATCAACGACTGATAAACTATATCGATAATAGCTTTCGGAAAGATTCATCAGGGCATGTAATGTTTATTTTTACCAATGCAAATTACAATGACAGGGATGCTTTTTATGAAGCAAAAGGCAGTTATAGCCTTTTCCATACTTGTAATACATGGGCAAATAATGGGCTAAAAGCATCAGGGCAAAAAGCTTGTATTTGGACACCTGCCGATAAAGGCATTTTTTCTCAATATAAATAAACTGTAAAACTAAAAAAATATGTATCAAAAACCGTCAAGTGCATTTATTGCAGCATCCTGGGTAGCCTTGGGAATTGGTATGATAGGTTATTTCGTTGGCTTATGGAGATCAGATATGGTGTTAAATGAAAAAGGCTATTATTTCACTGTGTTGATGTTTGGCCTTTTTGCCGTGGTTTCCTTGCAAAAAAGTGTAAGGGACAGGCTAGAGGGGTTGCCTGTAACGGATATTTATTATGGTATCTGCTGGTTTTCAACATTATTGGCCATTTTATTGTTGGTAATAGGATTGTGGAATGCCACGATGTTGCCTAGTGAAAAAGGGTTTTATGCTTTTGCATTCCTGCTAGGCTTGTTTGGTGCAATCACCGTGCAAAAAAACACACGCGATACACAGGCAGCCGAAAAAGATAAAAGCTGAATATTGAATAAACTAGTACAATTTGCCACAAAGACCCAAAGGCACAAAGAGGCACAAAGTTTTTATATATCTGAGTATTAATTGTTACTGAAATAAGAAAAAGGTTGCAAAATTGCAACCTTTTTCTTATTTTTCACATAAATACTATATAAATTCTTAATTCCTAATTCTTAATTCGCCTTCACTAGTGGATTTTGCTGTGTACCCAAGTCTGTTACAATTTTTACAGCTTCATCTATGTATAAATCGGTTTTTAAAGCTTTCAGCCAAGCCTTGTACCGTTCACCTTTTTGCTTGTCGAGGTTGTTGTAAAACTTATCGTAATCTGGTTTTAGCACATCCATTTGCATTTCGGTGGCTAGTTTTGCCAAGCTGGTATTTTGATTAACGGTCGTACGAAGTTTTTTTTGCTGTTCTTTGTATTTATCCAATTTCAGGTTTACTGGGGCATCTACGTTTTTGGCCAGCCAATCTGTATTTTCCTTAATCAAAGCCAATGCTGTATTGGTTTTAATTTTAGCATTTTCTTGTTTAATAATGTCGGCATAACCAGTAAACAAATCTGCATTTGCTTTTTTTATTTCGTCCCAAGGCAAAGCACTAGGGTTGTCTTTTTCACGGATTTTTACATAATCGTAAGGGTCTGGCAGTACAATGTCAGACTGTACGCCTTTTAATTGCGTGGAGCCACCATTAACCCTGTAGAATTTCTGGAACGTAAGTTTTACAGCACCCAATTCAGTACGGCCTGAGAAAAAGTCCAATGGTTTGCCCAATGGCACATTGCGTTGAACAGTGCCTTTTCCATAAGTGGAAGTGCTGCCAATAATTACCCCTCGTTTATAGTCTTGTATGGCCGCAGCAAATATTTCGCTGGCACTGGCACTGGTTTCGTTTACCATTACTGCTAGTGGGCCATCATATAAAACAGAAGCATCTTTATCATCCATCACCACTATTTTGCCTTCCCTGTCTTTTACCTGCACTACTGGGCCATTTTTAATAAACAAACCCACCATTTGTATTACTTCGTACAAAGAACCGCCACCATTAAAACGTAAATCCATTACAATGCCGTCAACTTTTTCGTCTTTTAGTTTCATAATTTCCTTTGCAACATCTTGGCTGCACCTTGCACCATCGGGGCGTTCAAAGTCGGCATAGAAATCTGGCAAAGAAATAAAACCAATTTTTTTATCACCATTTTTTACCACCACGCTACGGGCAAATGTTTCATCCTGTACTATTTCGTCCCTTTGCAGGGCAATTGTTTTGCTGGTACCATCGCTTTTTTTAACCGATAGTTTTACTTCTGTCCCTTTATTGCCACGAATTAATTTTACTGCATCCGACACATCAAAGCCAGTGATGTCCACCATTTCTTCCTTGCCACCTTGGCCTACTTTTACAATAATGTCGTTTACCATAAGCTCTCCGCTTTTCCAAGCAGGGCCACCGGGTATCAAGCTAATAATTTTAATTGTGCCATCCTGCTCTTGCAATTGTGCGCCAATACCATAAAAACGGCCGCTCATCATTTCGTCAAACTGCCTTTTTTCCACAGGGGCAAAATAATCTGTATGTGGGTCCATGAGGTTGGTAATCACGTTTACAAACATATTGAAACGCTCGTCCTCGGTCAGTTTTACCCTGATGCGCTCATACATCCTGTCTGTACCTTTCAATACTTTAGCACGTGCCTCGGCTTCTAGTTGAACATCCGTTTGGTTTTTAATGCTATCGACTTTGCTTTTCTCCCTTTGTTCAATTAGGTCGATATAGCGTTCTAGTGTTAGGTATTTCAACCGTTTCCTCCACCTTTCCTTGCGTTCTGCCTCGGTTGCTGCATAATTTTGTTTTTCAGCATCTGGCTGCAATGTTTCATCTACTGTAAAGTCGAATGGCTTAGCCAATATATCCTTGTACAATGCAACTACTTCAGGCACCCTTTTATTGTAGATTGCATTAACGGCAGGCGTGAATTGAATGTCGGAAGTGCCTTTTATTTCTTCATCGATAGTGGTTTCATATTTTTTTAATGAATTAATATCGCTTAGTATAAACAACGTTTTATCGCCATCCAGCTCGTCTAGGTACTTCTTAAATATTTGCTTGGAGAAGGCATCGTCTAGTGGCTTAGGGCTATAATGTTCATCTTCCAGCAGTTGCCCAACTGCGGTTAATAGTTTTTGTTGCTGTGTTGCTGGTACTGGATTGTGGTTTATTTTTCTAAAAGCAAAAAAGCCAGCTGCAAACGCTACTATGGTACATAATACCCATCCTTTTTTAAGCATCATAAAGTTCAATATTTTTCGCATACGAATTCAATTATCAAATGTAAGCCAAATAGTGTTTGCAGGGAAATAGTTTCAAAAGTGATTAACAAAGGTTTTTGATACGGGCAGTATAAGTACTTAGGTATTATTTCGCCACAAAGGCACAAAAGCTCAAAGCAACACAAAGGGAATATGAAAAAAGCACTAGGAAAAATAAGGTTATAGGTCTTGATACTATAAATCTTCTTCTTTTTTCTTTGTCCTTCTTCCTTTAAAACTTTGTGCCTCTTTGTGTCTTCGTGGCAAATTAACTCTCATAAAAATGAATAAAAATCTACTTCTTCCAAATTTTTCTAATTCCTATTGCCTTTCAAATAGAAAAATTCCCTATTTTTGCTCCCCGAAATAGGATGGAGGGTGTAGCTCAGTAGGTTAGAGCGACAGCTTGTGGCGCTGTAGGTCGTGGGTTCGAGACCCATCATTCTCCCATTACAACTTTTATCAAACCTTGGCTGTTAAAAAGCCAAGGTTTTCCTTTTTTATACCGCTGAGTAAATGATTTTCACAAACCAATTTCTTTAGTATAACACTATTTCCATGAATTGTACGTTGCTGTTGATACCTTTATTCGCTGCATTTATAGGATGGTTTACAATTTGGATAGCTATAAAAATGTTGTTCCGCCCTCAAATGCCTAGTAAAATAATGGGGATTAAGCTGCATGGTATTTTTCCTAACAACCAGCCACAACTAGCTTTAAAGCTAGGCCAATTGGCCAGCAAAGAACTTTTTTCCTTGCAGGAATTGGAAAGCAAAATGGTAAACCCTGATAGCATTGAAAAAATGATGCCCTTTGTAGAAGAGCATGTTGACAAGTTTATAAGGGTAACGTTAGCAGAAAAAATGCCCGTAATCAGTATGTTTATTGGCGATAAAACCATTGCTGACCTAAAAGCCGTTTTTACAGAAGAGATGAAAACGCTTTTCCCGGCATTGATGAAAAATTATATGGTAAACCTAGAAGCGGACTTGGACTTGGAAGCAATAATAACCCAAAAAATAGCTGATTACCCAGTGGAGAAATTTGAAGCTATTTTTAAACATAGCGTTGGCAGGCAATTGCAAAAGGCACAGTTGATTGCTGGTGTATTAGGTTTTGTAATGGGGCTTTTTGAATTTTTTTTATTAGCCCTAGTAAAGTAAAAATGCTTACTTAAAGCAAACAAATTAAACGCTCACTGGTTTCTATCGCCTAATATTGGCAGTTCTGCCCATCTACCCGTTTGTAATTACCGTTCATCTACTTGTAACAGATTGCCTTTTTTATGACATCACAATTTTGAATAAATAAAATATATAATAAACGTTACTTTATATGCGGAAATTTTATGTGATACTATTTCTCGTTACACTTTGCCTAGGGGCTATTGCCCAGTATCCAAATGGTGCTGGCAGGGCAGGTGGGGCTGGGCGAAGCAATCTGAGTATGGGGCATTTTTATGGCAAAATTGTTGACTCAAAAAATAAGGGAATTGCTGGGGTAACTATTCAATTAACTGGCAATAAGTTCGATACCGTTACTAAGCAATTGAAACTGGCAATACTGAAAACGGTGGTTACAGAACCTAATGGCGATTTTAACTTGGATGGCCTTTCCTTAATGGGGCGGTTTACACTAAAAGCATCGTCTGTTGGCTATAAAAAATTAGAAATGCCTATAAGTTTTGGTATTGCAATGCCTGCCCCCGGCACAACGCCAGACATGCAAAAAATTGCTGCTATGGCAGACAAAGACTTAGGCAACCTAAAGCTAGAAGTGGATGCCGCAGAATTGGCTGGCGTAACCGTTACTACTACTACAAAACCTTTATTGGAATTAGGGATAGACAAGAAAGTATTTAATGTAGATAAAAACCTAAGTAGTACCGGGCAGACTGCCACCGAGATCATGAAAAGCATACCATCGGTTAGCGTGGATATTGATGGCAACGTAACACTTAGGAATGCTACGCCCACTTTGTTTATAGATGGGCGGCCTACTACCTTAACCCTTGACCAAATACCAGCAGATATTATAGACAAAGTAGAAATTATAACCAACCCTTCGGCAAAATACGATGCTAGTGGAGGGAATGCGGGCATCCTTAATATTGTAATTAAAAAGAACAGGAAGAATGGCTACAATGGCAATCTTAGGGCTGGGGTTGACAGCAGGGGCAAAGTGAATGGCGGCGGCGATATTAACTACCGACAAAACAAAGTGAACTTTACTGGCAGTGTTAATTACAACCAACGCAAGTCGATTTCTAAAAGTATTTCCAGTACTACCTATTTTGGCCAACCCAATACAGATGTGTATTCTAACACAGACGGAACTAATAATGGGCATTTCCAATTTTATCGTGCCGGGCTTGATTATTTTGTTGATAATAGGAACACCATTAGCATAGCTGGAAATTACGCCCAAGGCAAGTTTAACAATGTGTCTAGTCAAGCGATAGACAGCACACAACCTACCGCATTTATTTCCAGCACTAGCCGTAATACAGGTACAGATTTCCATTTCGAGAACTTTGGGGGGCAGTTGAGCTACAAGCACCTTTTTGCAAAAGATGGGCATACATTTAGCGCAGATGCTAATTATAATTCCAGTACCAATAGCAATTTCACTTCTATCAATTCCAATACTTTTTTGCAGGGCGGCACACCTAAGTACCCACAGTACCAACAATTGAGCAATGCTGATGGCTATAACCATTTCTTTACTCTTCAAGCCGATTATGAAAACCAGTTGACAGACGATAGTAAAATAGAAGCAGGTGCAAGGGCAGCCATCCGTAATTATAAGACAAATAATTTTCAGTTCAACCAGCCTGACCTTGCCCATGCAAACCCTTTGTCTAGCAGCCGCTATAAATTTGACGACCAAGTTTATGCTGCTTATGCTACTTATAGTTTCAGAATGAAAAAAATAGCCTTCCAGTTGGGCTTCAGGGCAGAAAGTTCAAATTACAATGGCAAGCTATATACCCTTTCTGGTGCCGACTCTACCCCAGTTAAAGTGTCTTACCCGCTTAGCCTTTTCCCAAGTGCGTTCATTACTTATAAAATAGACGACAAGCAAGACTTGCAGTTGAATTATTCTCGCCGTATCAATAGGCCAAACTTCTTCCAATTGTTGCCTGCCTACGACTTTACGGATCCCCAGAACCCGTCTGTGGGCAACCCCGAGTTAAAACCTGAATTTACCAATTCGCTGGAATGGTCTTACAGCAACAACTACACACGCAATTCCAATTTTTTGGCTACTGCATATTTTAAGTATTCTACCGATTTAATTACTCGTTATGTTTACAAAGACATCAACCGGAATATCCAAGCTGGTGCTACTAGCGATAGTTTGTACTACACCAGTTACATCAATGCAAATAATAGTTATACTTATGGGCTAGAACTTACCGACAAGATGCCAGTAGCCAAATGGTGGGATATATTGTTGAACGTAAATTTTTATGATTCAAAAATTAATGCAACTATACCAGGGCAAACTGTTAGTAATAGCATACTTAGCTGGTTTGCTAAAATAAACAATACATTCAAAATAGCTAAAGGGGTCAGCCTACAATTGTCTGGAGAAAGCCGTTCTAAAACCTTGTTGCCACAAGGCAGTGGCGGCAACCAAGGCGGTGGTGGTCGTGGCGGTGGCATGTTTGGTGGTGGGCCGCAAACATCGGCACAAGGCTATAATTTGCCACGCTATTTTGATGTGGATGTAGCCTTAAGAAAAGATTGGACATGGACAAAGGGCAGAAGCGGATCGCTTACATTGGGCATGAATGATATTTTCCGCTCAAAAACCAAAACGCATACCGATGCTGTTTACTTTACACAAGACACAGAAAGATACCGTGATTTACAAGTAGCAAGGTTGAATTTCAGTTACCGTTTTGGCAAGTTCGATGTGAATTTATTTAAACGTAAAAACACAAAAGCCGATCAAGGCGGTGGAATGGACATGGGTACAGGCAATTAGGTTAAAGGGGCGTATATGTATTTTAAAAAATCGGGCTAAACTAGTTTTGACTTACCATATTGAACATAAAAAAGGGCAAAATCCTTTCCAGATTTTGCCCTTCTACCCTATTTTGATTCATTCCTATACTAATTCCTTGCGCATCACAAAATCACCAAAAGTTTCTTTCTTTTTTTTGTCTGTTTTGTACACAGCAAAAAGGCTATCTAGTTCTTTTAAAATAGCAGCCTCGTCCAAATGTTCTTTGTATTTGGTATTCAGGCGTGTGCCTTCCCTATCGCCACCGATATGGAGATTATAATGGCCCGCAGCAGTACCTACCAAACCAATTTCTGCGGCATAAGGGCGGCCACAACCATTGGGGCAGCCTGTCATACGGATAACGATATCATCGTCCTGCAACTGGTATTTTGCTAAAATGGGTTCAATCTTAGTTATTAAAGATGGTAGGTAACGTTGTGATTCTGCCAAGGCTAATGGGCAAGTAGGCAATGCTACACAAGCGATAGAGTTTATCCGCAAAGCAGAAAAGGCAGCTTGCTTCTCCAATATTTTGTATTCAGCTAAAATATCTTCAACGGCTGCTTTGTCCTCTTTTTTAATATCGCTTAGTATAAGGTTTTGGTTACTGGTAAACCTAAAATTGGCTTTGCCTTGTTCTG
Organism: Parasediminibacterium schistidii; assembly: GCF_046546515.1. Lineage (NCBI taxonomy): Bacteria > Pseudomonadati > Bacteroidota > Chitinophagia > Chitinophagales > Chitinophagaceae > Parasediminibacterium > Parasediminibacterium schistidii. Next base: position 30,049 of record NZ_JBKHKJ010000031.1, read on the forward strand.
CCACGGCCAACAAGGCAGTTTTTAATAAATAACCATCTTCGTCAGTAACCCTTCCATTTTCAATGAACAGGGTATAATGCCAAAGCCCACGGTAATCTTTTACCCATCCATATTCATCCTTCCTTGCGGTGAATACTGCTTTTTTAGGGGCAGCCAGTTCAAAACCACAACGGTTTTCCAATTCTTTCTTGAAGTTCTCTACCCCCAATTTATCAAGGGTATATTTTAACCGAGCCAGCTTCCTGTCGGAGCGGTTGCCAAAATCCCTTTGTATGGTCAATACTTCATACACCGCTTTCAAGGTTTTTTCTTCCGTGTCGGTAAACCCAATCACGGTAGCCAACCTTGGGTAGGTGTTAGCATTGCCATGCGTGGCAGACAAACCACCGCCAACTGCAATGTTAAAGCCCTTTAATTCATTGTCTTTTACAATAGCAATCAAGCCCAAATCGTTTGTCAGCACATCCACTTCATTGTTAGGTGGTATGGCTATGCCAATTTTAAATTTACGGGGAAGGTAGGTATCCTTATACAAAGGGTCTATCTCGCTTACTTCTTCTACCTTTTCTTCATCCAGCCAAATTTCGTAAAAAGCCCTTGTTTTCGGCAACAAAAGGGTGCTTATTTTATCTGCGTAAGCATGTATCTCCGCATGTATGGGCGATTGGTGCGGGTGGGAAGCGCAAGCCACGTTCCTGTTTACATCACCGCAGGCAGCAATGGAATCTAATGCTGCTTTACTGAAACTTTGCAAAGTAGGTTTTATTTGGCCTTTTAAAATACCATGTAATTGTATCGTTTGCCTAGTGGTAATTTTGATTACTCCCGTAGAATATTGACCAGCAATATGGTGCGTAGCTACCCATTGCTCAGGGGTAATTAAACCACCGGGTATACGCATACGCACCATGAAGGAATAGAGCTTGTCCAATTTCTTTATAGCCCTTTCTTCCCGTAGGTCACGGTCGTCCTGCTCGTACATGCCGTGGAATTTTATCAAGGCATGGTCGTCTTCCCGCACGGCACCTGTAATTTCATCGATAAGGCTTTGTTGCAATGTACCACGCAAACCGTGGCTTTTCACTTTTATATGTTCTACTGCTGACAGTTGTTGTTTCTCGCTCATTTGTAATTGTTTTTCTTTTTACCTACTATTATGAGGTTTTCTTGCTTAGGGTTGCCAACCTTCAAAAGGTTGGCAACCCTTGGGGACATCGTGCGTAAATGCCCCCCTTTTGGGGATGGGGGTTTTAATAAACATCCTTCTCGTACCTGCCTTCTTCTTCTAAGTTATGCAAGTATTTCACTGCATCTGCTTCCGATAAATTGCCTTCGGCTGCAATAATTTCCAAGAATGCTTTTTCTACATCCACGCTCATTCTTTCTTTATTGCCGCAGATGTAAACGTATGCGCCTCCTTTTATCCATTCAAACAGTTCCCTTGCTTGTTGTAGCATCTTGTGCTGCACATACAATTTTCCTTCTTGGTCCCGGCTAAATGCCAAGCTAACTTTTGTCAATACACCCGTGCTATACCAGTTTTGCCACTCTGTTTGGTATAAGAAATCTGTAGTGAAATGCTGCTCGCCAAAAAATAGCCAGTTACGGCCAGTTGCCCCTGTCGCATCCCTTTCTGCTACAAACGAGCGGAATGGGGCTATCCCCGTTCCAGGTCCAATCATTATTATATCCTTGTGTGCTTCCGGCAGTTTAAACCTTTTGTTAGGCTGAACAAAGAATGGCAATGAAGCCCCTTCGCTAAACAAGGACAAATAATTGGAGCAAAGACCATTTTTTTCTGTTTCATCTACATGGAAAATGTCCTTTACAACCGTTACATGTACTTCCCCAGAATGCGCGTTAGGGGAAGAAGAAACAGTATAAAGCCTTGGGGGTATTGGGTTTAAGATACCCAGCACTTCCTCAAACTGGGCAGCATCTTTGGTTGGGTAAATTTTTAATAAATCCAATAAGTCCATCCGTACAATAGGTATATCCTGTTGTATAATGGCTGCATATTTTTTAATAGTATTTTCCAGCAGGTAATGGATATTTATTTTCTTGGTCAATAAATCATACACCGTGCCTGTGTCTTTTTTGAAGGTAATTTCCTTATTGCCTTGGATACCCGTAAGCGCAATAATACCTTCTACCACCCATTGTGGGTTTTCTGGCACGATGCCTATGGAGTCGCCGGGCAGGTATTCCAAATCATCAGCAACTATTTCTATGTGGTGGGTTTCCTTGTTGCTGCCCCTCGCATTCAAGTTGATGTTGGTAATAATATTACCAATATATGTCTTCTTGCCAGTTGACTTTTTAATCTCTGTGGTTACGGCAATTACTTGGTTTATCTGCTCCTTGTGCGTGGTTGTGTTCAAAGCATGCAGTACCGAAGCAAACCATTTATTGGCATCCTCCTCATATTCTAAGTCGCATTTTTGCAAGGGGGCAATCCGCTGCCCGCCTAGCTTTTCAAACTGCTTGTCCATGTCCTCGCCAGTTTGGCAAAACAGTGGGTAAGATGTGTCGCCCAAAGCAAGCACGCTAAATTTCAAGGAAGACAATGCAACTGTGGTTTGGTGGATATACTCATAAAATTTCTTTGCAGCAGCAGGTGGCTCCCCATCACCATGGGTGCTGGTAAGCGCAAGGAAATATTCTTCCTTGGGTAAATCTGTAAGGCGGTATTGATCCATGCCCACAATTTTCACCAATATTCCATTTTTCTTTGCCTTGGCGGCAAATTCAGTAGCCAACCGCTTAGAATTGCCTGTTTCAGTACCATAAACAATGGTTATTTTTTGCACAGTAGCTTTTGGCGAAGCCAATTGTTGTTCTTTATGCAGTACAGGCACAGGTGCTGTTCCAGCGCCATCTTTTGCAAGGTAGCCGGTAGTATAACCATTTATCCAAATCAATTCCTCCTTTGAAAAGGCGTGTACCAGTTCTTTCAACTGTTTCAATCTTGCTTCTTCCAACATTCCTATTTTGTATGTGTGTGTATTTATTTTGCCAACTCTTTAAAAATGCTCCCGCTTTCTTCGCCCTCAAACCATTTGAACTGGTGGTGAAGGTTGATTACTTCGCCAACAATCACTAGGCTTGGTGAGCTAAATTCCCTATCCTTGAAATCAACCGCACAGTTTTTTAAACTGGTAATATTGATTTTTTGATAAGGGGTGGTGGCTTGTTCCACTATTGCCAATGGCAAGTCCTTATGAGCGGCATATTGTAACAATAACCCTGACAGGAATATTACATTTTTCGATGCCATGTAAAATACCAGCGTGTCATTGCTTTCAACCAAGTACTTCCATTTTTCAGGCGGGTGAACTGCACTTGGGTTGAATGTTACCCACTGTACCCCTTGCGAAAAACCCCTTGCAGTAAGTGGTATACCAGTATAAGCAGACGCGCCAGCAGCAGCAGTAATACCGGGTATAATCTCAAATGGTATCCCGTTTGATTTCAAACTATACAATTCATCCAGTACGTTGCTAAAAAAAGCTACATCGCCACCTTTCAATCGCAAAACAGTCAACCCCTTTAAAGCATTGTCAACAATCAATTGATTGATTTCATCCTGCGTTTTAGAAGCTTCGTTGTATCCTTGTTTGCCAGCACCAATTACTACCACATCCTTTTTTGCAAATAAGGCAATTATCTCAGGGTTTACCAGCCTATCACAAATAATAACATCTGCAATAGCCAGCCTTTTTTGCAGTTTAAGGGTAATCAACTCTGCGTCACCTGGGCCTGCGCCTGCTAAGATTACCTTTCCTACTGCAACTGTATTTTTCTCATCCATTTGTTATTGTACTATTCCTTTTTTAGGGAATACAATTTATTCCACTGAAATTTAGAGTGAGCCACTCTTGGAGAGTGGCTCACTCTAATACTTAAAATAACCCTTCTATAGACAAATAACGCTCTCCCGTATCATAATTAAACGTAAGCACTGTAGCCCCTTCTGGTATTTCTAACAATTTCTTTGCAACGGCAGCCAAGGATGCACCCGTAGAAACGCCCACCAGTATGCCTTCTTCCTTCGCAATACGCTGGGCATAAGTAAAGGCATCGTCTTTGCTTACTTTAATAATGCCATCCAATATTTTAGTATTCAATATAGAAGGAACAAAACCTGCCCCTATGCCTTGCAATGGGTGAGGGCCAGGTGCACCCCCACTTAAAACGGGCGACAACTCAGGTTCTATTGCAAATACTTTTAAATTAGGAAATTTGGCTTTTAGCACTTCTGCCACGCCTGTAATATGCCCACCTGTACCTACGCCAGTTATTATATAATCTATCCCATCTGGAAAATCAGCTAGTATTTCCTGTGCAGTTGTTTTACGATGGATATCTGTATTGGCAGGATTGTCAAATTGTTGTGGCATCCATGCATTTGGGGTAGAAGCCGTTAATTCAGTTGCTTTTTCTATTGCCCCCTTCATCCCTTTTTCACGGGGAGTCAATACAAAATCAGCACCATATAATGCCATCAGCCTACGGCGTTCAATGCTCATGCTTTCCGGCATTACCAAAATAATCTTATAGCCTTTCACAGCGGCTACCATTGCCAAACCAATACCAGTATTGCCAGAAGTAGGTTCTATTATTACACTGTCTTTTGTCAACAGCCCTTTTGCTTCCGCATCTTCAATCATTGCCAAGGCAATACGATCTTTGATGCTAGCACCAGGATTAGTTTTTTCCAGCTTGATGTATATGTTGTGTTTATTGCCAAACAAGTTATTGATCAATACATGCGGCGTGTTGCCAATCGTTTCTAAAATGTTATTTGCTTTCATAAATGGTTATTATATGCTTTTAATGATTGATAGTACTCAAGTATTTTTTGCCACAAAAACTCGAAGACCCAAAGTGGTAAAAAGGGAAGAACTAAAAAGAAAAGAAAGAGAACCTGCTTAATATTACCCAATACTTATAAATTTTTTTCTTTGTGCCGCTTAGTGTTTTCGTGCCTTGGTGGCCAACCTAAATAACAAAGTTCAGTACTTCGGAAAAATCAAATTTCTCCCTTACCCGCACTTCGCTTTTGTGATAAACAATTGAAAAAGACTCAACGCTACTAGTAAGCCACACATTGCCGCCAATGATGCTGTCATGGCCAATAATGGTTTTTCCACCTAATATGGTAGCCCCACTGTAAATAACCACATTGTCTTCTATCGTTGGGTGCCGCTTGTTAGATGCCATGGATTTATCAACATTCAATGCACCCAAAGTTACCCCTTGGTACAATTTCACATTGTTGCCAATATTTGCTGTTTCACCTACCACAATACCCGTTCCATGGTCAATGGTAAATGATTGCCCAATAGTTGCCCCCGGGTGTATGTCAATCCCTGTTTTGCTATGTGCATATTCCGACAATAAGCGTGGCAGGGTTTGGATTTCCTGCAGGTGCAACTGGTGGGCTATACGATAAACTGATGTAGCATAAAACCCAGGGTAAGCTATCAACACTTCCTCCAGCGATTTTGCCGCAGGGTCAAAATCCAACGTGGCTTGCGCATCTTGCAATAATTGTTGGTAAATTTCTGGCAACTCCTTAAAGAAAATGTCTGCATTTTCTTTGACTAAAACTTCATTCTTTAATAACTCGAAAAGGATGGCTGCAAATGTATTTTTCAGGTTGGCATAATGCCCAGCCAATGCCATTTCCGTTTTGTATTTTTCCTGATAAGAAGCAAACAGGAAACTAAACAGTTCGTCCATGAAATTTTCCACCAGTTCCTTGTCAGGGAAATGGCTCAAGCATTTCCTGTTCCGCTGGAATAATTCCTGTATAAAATCGCCTTCTTTCATTTGTTCATTTTTTAAATACGATTACGACAGTTGGCTATTTTTTTGAACCTTGAGTCCAATCTTCAAGTTCAATATTTTCAATCCTATTTAAGTGCGACACATTATTAGTTACCATAATCATTTTATTCGCAACAGCGGTAGCACCAATCAATATGTCAAAATCATCAATCAATTGCCCATGCTTTCTCAATTTGGCTTTTTCTTTAGCATAGATATCTAAACAATTATAAATTGGAATGATGGCAAATTTGGGGATAAAAGCTTCTACTATTACCCTCATTTCATCAACAGTCTTACTGTTTTCTATTCCATATTTTAATTCAGCAACAGTTATTTCTGAAATAAAGCAATTTTGCGAGCCTACCTTGTTTACTTTATTTTTTAAATCATACTGCCCTTTTATAAAGAAGATACAGATATTCGTGTCAAGTAAATATTTTTTCAAAGCGGTTCAATATTTCTGTTGAACACTCTTGATGCCCTTAGCCCTTCAATAATTTCTTCGGCTGTTTCATCAGATTTATAAGCCCCAAATAGAGAATCCAACGAAGTTTCCTCAACCTTATCGCTTTCTTTAAGAGATTGAGAAAGTTTTGAAATAAGGTCAAGTTTACTATTTGTATTAAGATTTTTTAAAAATCCAAAATAATAATCCGCGATGCTTATTTGTTGGTTTAATGAAGCCATTTTTAATATTTTATTAAAAGTGATTTTTTAGCCCACCGTATTATTCCTAATTCACAATTCCTAATTACTATTGTATCATACATGCACCTACTGTTACATTGCTGGTTTCATCTATCAATATAGCCCCGCCATTTACCCGCAACTTTTGGTAGCTGTCATACGGGATGGGCTGTGCTGTTTTAATAGTTGCCCTTATAATATCGTTTAGCCCAGCGTTTACTGGCGAATAATCCTTTTCCAATGTATTTACATCCAGCTTATAGTCGATTGACTTTACAATAGCCCTTACCCTTGTGCTGTTTATTTGAAAAAGGTATTTATTGCCGGGCAGCAATGGTTTGCTGTCCATCCAGCAAAGCAACACTTCCAGTTGTTGCTCTACCTGTGGCAAATTATCGTCTTTTACCAGCACATCCCCACGGCTTACATCTACATCATCCTCCAGATGCAGGATTACGCTTTGTGGTGCAAAAGCCTCTTGCACTTCCTTGCCACCTAATTCTATCAGGCTTATTTTGCTTTTTACACCTGATGGCAACACCGTGATGGCATCCCCTATTTTATAAATACCACTGATAACTTTTCCTGCGTACCCCCTGTAATCATGCAATTCTTCCGTTTGGGGGCGTATTACATATTGAACTGGGAAACGGCCATTGATTAAATCAATATCATTTTCTATGGATACATTCTCAAGGAAATGTAATAAAGTATCCCCTTTGTACCATGGTAAAAGCTGTGAAGGGTCAACAATATTGTCCCCATTTAAAGCAGAAATTGGTATATAAGTAATATCTTTTATGCCTAATTGCTTCGCCAATATTTCGTAATCAATCAAGATATTGTTGTACACATCCTGCGAGTAGCCTACCAAGTCCATTTTATTCACTGCCACAACCACATGCGGTATATTAAGCAATGAAGCTATAATAGAATGTCGCCTTGTTTGTTCTATCACGCCAAGCCTTGCATCAACTAATATGATAATCAACTCAGAATTAGAAGCCCCGGTAACCATGTTCCTAGTATATTGTATATGCCCCGGCGCATCTGCAATTATAAACTTGCGTTTAGGTGTAGAAAAGTATTTGTAGGCCACATCAATCGTGATGCCTTGCTCCCTTTCGGCCCTTAAACCATCTGTTAGCAATGCCAAATCAATTTCCCCATCCTCACGGTTTTTGGTTTGCTTTTCCAAAGCCTCCAAATGATCTATCATAATGCTCTTGCTATCGTACAGCAAACGCCCGATAAGGGTACTTTTACCATCATCTACACTGCCTGCCGTTATAAATCTTAATATATCCATAAACCCAAGGGGAATTTTGAATGTGAATTTTAAATTTTGAATACCATTGCTGTCCTTACACCCCATTAGGGTATGGGGGTGAGAACGAACTTAAAAATACCCGCCTTTCTTCCTGTCTTCCATGGCGGCTTCGCTTACCCGGTCGTCAATCCTTGTTTCGCCACGTTCGCTCGTTTTTGTGGCTATTATTTCGTTGATAATATCATCTATAACCGATGCCTCGCTTTCTACTGCTGCTGTGCAGGTCATGTCCCCTACTGTCCTATACCGTACTTTTTTCACGGAAATTTTATCAGTAGGCTCCAATTGAATAAATTTGGACATAGCCACATACTGACCTTCAAATTCCAACACTTCCCTGTCATGGGCAAAATAGATAGAAGGCAATGCAATGTTTTCCCTCCTGATATAGTTCCAAATGTCCAATTCAGTCCAGTTACTAATAGGGAAAACCCTTACGTTTTCACCTTTATCAATCTTGCCGTTGTAAATGTTCCATAATTCTGGGCGTTGCAATTTTGGGTTCCATTGCCCAAACTCGTCCCTTATTGAAAATATCCTTTCCTTGGCTCTTGCTTTTTCTTCGTCTCTCCTTGCGCCGCCAATGCAAGCATCAAACTTAAATTCTTCTATCGCATCTAACAAAGTATAGGTCTGTAAAGCATTCCTGCTGGCAAACTTGCCCTTTGGTTCAGTTAAATGCTTAGCTTTTATGGTGTCTTCCACATTGCGTACAATCAATTTCTCGCCAATATCCGCTGCCATTTTGTCCCTATAATCCAATGCTTCTTGGAAATTATGGCCTGTGTCTATATGCAATAATGGAAAAGGGAATTTACCCGGTCGGAAAGCTTTCAATGCCAAATGCACCAGCACAATAGAATCCTTGCCTCCCGAAAACATCAATGCAGGACGTTCAAACTGCCCTGCCACTTCCCTCATTATATGAATGGATTCCGATTCTAATTGATCCAAATAGTCTAATCTGTAATTGCTCATTTATTTTTTATTTTCAAAAAATGCTATGCTGAAAAGCGTTACCTGCCTCATGCGCCTTCAATTCAAAACTTAACACTCAAAACTTAAAATAACCCTTAATTATGCACATGCAACCCACATTCCTTTTTAGCTGCATTTTCCCACCACCAACGGCCTGCCCTGAAATCTTCGCCCGGCCTTACTGCGCGGGTGCAAGGTAAGCAGCCAATGCTTACAAACCCACGATCGTGCAGTGGATTGTATGGAATATTATGTTTTGTAATATTTTCTTTTACCTGCTCGGTGGTGTAATGCAGCAATGGGTGATATTTTATTACTTTATTGCCCTCGTCCCATTCCAATATTTCCAAGTTGTGCCTATCGGGCGAATGTTCAGCCCTTAAGCCAGTTACCCAGATACTGTTCCCGGCCAACGCTCTTTTCAAAGGCTCTACTTTGCGGATAAAGCAACAGGCTTTCCTGTTTTCCACGCTTTCGTAAAAAGCGTTGGGTCCATTTTCTGAAACAAAAGTTTCTAATGCCTCATGTTGGGGGTAATAAGGCTTGATATGTGTTTGGTAACGCTCATTGGTGCTGCTCCACACACTATAGGTCTCCGAAAACAAACGCCCAGTATCCAATGTAAATATGCTGATAGGCAATTGGTTGCTTAGTATTTCGTGCGAAATAAACTGGTCTTCAAAGCTAAAGCTGGAGGAGAAAGTAACTTTGCCCGGAAAATCGGAAACAAACAATTCCAACACTTCTTTTATTGATAACCCATCAATTTTATGTAGTAATCCTTCAATGCTATTTTCACCTGCTACTGCCATATTAATGGTAAGTTTAAATATTACTAGGTTATTTAATCTACTTTTTTGGTTAGGTTCATTTTCAATCATTCATGTACATAACCCTCCAAGCAAAGGGCAGCAAATATACAGAAACCTACCCTAATGGTCGACAAAAGTAAATCCTTGTGTTAACAAACTGGTTTCATTATTAGGAAAACTATTTCAAGAACTTCCCGAAAGTTTAAACTTTCGGGAAGTTGACCTGAAATACACTAATTTTTTTTTGGAGATGCTCGTGAGTACGTATATGTTATTGTAATTCAGATTTCCCCCACCATGGGGGCATTTTTGGACACTCATGGGGGCGTATTTCCCCCATATAGGATTGTTCTTTTGCACGGGTCCTAAATCAATTCTAACTTTATACTATATAATCCCTTGTTTTCCTTTGTTCGCTGCCCCATGGGGCTCATTTTAAACGCAAAAAAACATTATTATGAACTACATCCTTGCTCAAAAAAACACGAAAAAGTACTCACTTTTCTGCGAAAATCACGCACAAAATAAGCATAAATCACGCATAAAATAAGCACAAAATAAGCATAAAATAAGCACAAAATAGGCATCTTAAAAACCACAAAAGCACTGTATTTCAATGAGTTATGATGTATGAATACCTAAAAAATAAATTCAGGGTGCCAAAAGCCAGCCAAACCAAACATGCAACGCCTCTTAAAATAGTTCATAAATATTTTCACTTTGTATTCAATTAAGGTTGCATTAAATACTAGGTTGGCATTCACAAGCACCTCAAAAAAAGAATTAGCCCTTAAATATTTGCCAATTCTTCAAAACAAATGCACATCAACGTTACATTTACATATTGTCAGTAACATGCTTATATCAGATTGACATTTTTACTGTCGGCATGACAAAAATATAGTTGGCAGCAAAAAATTTGTTAATTGGCTTTGCTATATATATTAAGAACAAAATAGGTTTGTTTATTTTGCAGCACAAAGGCATGTTATTTGTTTCTATCAAAACGAAAAATTAGGGAACTATGAATTTAAAAAACATCTTAACCATTGTTGGCATCAGTGCCACAACTACATTGATTAGTGTTTTTGGCTATACTAAAATAGTACAAAACAGGTATGCTTCCGTTCAGGAACCAGGAAAAATACCTGCCAACTATGCAGGCTTTTTCGGCAATAATAACAGCCCACTGGCTAATGTTGATTTTACGGCTGCTGCCACATCGGCCACACCTGCCGTAGTCCATATAAAAACAAAAACAAAAGAAAAACGTATAGCCAATACCCAAAAGCAGGTAAACCCTTTTGGCGATATGTTTGGCGGCGGCATGTTTGACGACTTCTTCAACGGCCCAAAAGTTATCCCCGAGCAAAGGGCAAGTGGCAGTGGCGTAATTATTAGTGAAGACGGGCTAATAGTAACTAACAACCACGTAGTTGACGGTGCAGATGAAATAAACATAACATTGCCTAACAAGAAATCTTATAAGGGAACAGTTGTAGGCACAGACCCAAGCAGCGATATAGCCGTAGTTAAAATTGAAGCCAAAGGGTTGCCTTACCTAGTTTATGGAAACAGCGACGATGCCAAACTTGGTCAATGGGTATTGGCAATAGGCTATCCATTAAACCTTGATGTAACTGTAACCGCAGGTATTGTTAGTGCAAAATCAAGAAGTATCAACATTAACACAAGGCAGAGTGCAACGCCAGTGGAATCGTTCATACAAACAGATGCTGCTGTAAACCCAGGCAATAGCGGTGGTGCACTGATAAACACCAATGGTGAGCTTATAGGAATCAACTCTGCCATTGCCTCCCCAACTGGTTCTTATGCTGGCTACTCTTATGCGATACCTGTGAATATCGTAAAGAAAGTAGTAAACGACATAGTGAAATTTGGTACTGTCCAAAGGGCATTTGTTGGCATTTCTTACCCAATGGAAGGCATTAGCGAAGAAGAAAAAGCCAAGCAAGGTATTAAAGATGTAGATGGGGTTTATGTAATGGAAACGCCTGTTGGCGGGGCTGCCAATGCGGCTGGCATTAAAAAAGGCGATGTTGTTACTAAAATTAACGGGGTAACTGTTACCACCGGCCCTGAAATGGTTGAGCAAGTATCACGCTACAAACCGGGCGACAAAATTACCATTACCTATACTAGGGATGGCAAAGAAAACACCGTAAGCGTTGTGCTTAAAAACAAAGGCGGCAACACAGATGTAGTAAAAAATGAGAGCATCCTAGACCAGCTAGGCGCGGACTTGCAGAATGTAGATAAAAAAATCGCCAGCGCAAATGATATTGCTGGTGGTGTTCTTGTTAAGAAAATAAAAGAAGGCCTTTTGAAAGCCACTAAGATGCAGGATGGGTTTGTAATCACCAGCGTAAACGACGTGGAAATAAAAACTGTTGACGACCTAAAAGCTGCCTTGACCTCAGCCAAGGGTAATACTGTGAGACTATTAGGCATCTACCCTGGTTTCCAAGGCACTTATGCCTACCCACTAAGTTTGGCGGGTGAGTAAATTGAAATAAGTTTATTACTTTTAAAAAAAGAGCGGCTACCTATTGTTAAAGTAGCTGCTCTTTTTTACTTATAGGGTTTCAAATATTCGTTAAAGCAATTATCTATTAAAGTTATCATACTGCCCCTCTCCTATATTTGCACTTCTAAATTCTTGAAATGAACAAAATATACCTAATTGGATTTGTGTTTTTAACCTTAGTTTCAACCGCAAAAGCCCAAAACGACCCAGCAGCAAAAAAAATACTGGATGGCGTAAGTGCTAAAATAAAAAACTTTAAAGCCATTACTGCTACATTCTCATTGAAGTCTATAACAAGCAAAGGCAAGGACAATGGGACAAAAGTGGGTTCTGTTTCTTTAAAAGGGCAGAAATACGTAATGAAACAAAACAAGGTGGAAATCATTTGCGATGGAGCAAAAATTTATAATTTTGATGGCAACAAAACCATTACTGTTTCTAGTGTTGAGGATGCAGGATCTACACTTAGCCCACAAATATTATTATCAAACTTTTACGACAAAGATTATACTTACAAGTTAATATCTGCTGCTGGCAATTTTTACCAAATAGAATTGTTGCCAAATGACAAACGCAAGAATGTTCAAAAAATAAACATTTATATAGATAAAGCCAAGAGCTTTATTACTAAGGCAAAAGTATTGGACAAAAGCAATAATACAATTGAGCTAAGCATCAGCAACCCAAATACTAATGCTACCTTAAACGATAATATATTCCAATTTAACAAGGCCAAGTATCCTAAGGATATAGAAGTGCTGGATTAGTGTAGCCCCTACATGGCCAATTGGATTTTCCTTAACATCTTGTACACCAAATTCATCAGCCCTATCACGGCTTTTGACCTCTTGATGCCCATGTTGTGGATATACATACCCTTCATGGACATGTCCATGAAGCCGAAAACATGCTCCACTTTTGCCCTTGTCTTTGATTTTAAGGTGTTCGATGCTATTTGCGCCGCTGTCAAAGGCATGTTCCAAGCACCTTTTCATTCACTTGGTTACCATCCCATATTCTGCCTTCACCGCCTCCTGATTGAGGTTGGTGTAGGCAGAATCGCCATGCAGGGCTGCCTATTGTCAGTGGCATCCAACAAGCCCTCAAGCGGCTGCATATCGTGGTTACTTGCTTCGCTGACATCGTAAGCGGTGGCGAATTTCTGCTTGCTTTTTATCTTTGCGGTGGTTCTCGTACCCAAAATAGGCAATATTGTTTTTTGCCTGTTGCTTTTGCCTGTTTCTTGCTTTTAAACCTTTGGGCTTCCTTGTGCTTTTGTGCCTTTGTAGCAAAATAAATGTGTGAATCTTGTAAATGATAACTGCTTTTGTATAACATTCAATTGCCTTGCTTCATTGACCTTTACAAAGCAATAAAGCAGACGTAAAATAGAATTACAATGAAAGTATCGAACAGCATAGGCATTTGGATGGACCATTCAACAGCACACTTAATGGAATTTACAACTGAACCTATTGAAACAAAAACCCTTGAATCGCCTTTCACCCATGCCGTGAAAGAAGAAACATTGAGTAAAAGCGAAAGCCTTAGCAACCATAAGGAACAACATCTGGAAGCTGGATATTACAAGCAATTAGGTGATATTATTAAAAACTACACGGATGTGCTTCTTTTTGGGCCAACAGACGCAAAAGTAGAATTACATAATATATTAAAGGCAGACCATCATTTTGATAAAATAGCCATTGATGTGGAGCAGGCAGATAAAATGACCGACAACCAAATGCACGCTTTTGTACAGCACCACTTTTCAAAGAAAAATTAAAATAACCACTTTTATTAAAGCAACACAATATGGGGAAATATTTACCCATATTGTGTTGCTTTATACTTATCCAATACTGACGAACAGCCTAACTGGTAGGTTTTTGGATATGTTGCTTGTAATTCTCATTTTATTTTAACTATACTAATGCTTAAAGCTGTTTTTGGGCATGGGATTAGCCTATTCATTAAATACTACAAGCAATTACTTAATGGAAAAAACTGTACCCATAGCGGAAGCGATACCAAAAGAGCATTTTTTTATATCTAAAGCATTGGATGATTTTTTTAGATCCATATACGACATTTATAAATTCATCATATCCTATTTTAAAGAAGTCTTCTCCCCTCCTTTTGAACTAAAAGAAATTATCAACCAATGCTATCAAGTGGGTGTACGGTCTTTAGCACTGGTTTCGGTAACTGGTTTTGTAGTAGGTATTGTTTTTACAAAGCAGTCCCGACCATCATTAGCCACTTTTGGGGCCAGTTCTTGGCTACCATCATTAATGTCAGTAGCCATCATCAGGGCATTAGGACCTTTGGTTACAGCACTGATTGCTTCGGGCAAAGTAGGCTCCAACATGGGGGCAGAGCTTGGCAGCATGAAAGTAACAGAGCAAATAGATGCCATGGAAGTATCTGGTACTAACCCGTTTAAATATTTGGTAGCAAGCCGCATTACCGCCGTAATGCTTATGCTTCCTGTTTTGGTTTTATACACCGGCTTCATAGGTATGCTTGGTTCTTACTTGAATGTACATGCCAATGAGCTAACCAGCTTTACTTCTTTTTTTCGGCAAGCATTGAGCAAAATCTCCTTTTTAGATATTATTTCCTCCCTTATTAAATCGTTGTTTTTTGGTTTCACAATTGGTGTAGCTGGCTGCTACCAAGGTTACCATGCCGAAAATGGCACTAGGGGTGTTGGAATGGCAGCAAACAAAGCCGTGGTTATTTCCATGTTCCTGATTTTCATGGAGGAAATGTTGATAGTGCAGGTTGTAAACGCAATACGATAATTATGAATTATGAGTTATTAATTATGTGGGTTTAGTCATCTTTTGCAAATGACTTTCAAAAAGGAAATATTTAAAATGACTGACATTTTGCCAATAACCCTGAAAGGGTTGATCAACAGTAGAAACGGTTAAAACCCATGGTAGCAGTAGGTATTAAATTAAAAACAAATGAATATCGATTATAACAATACAGTAGTTTCTATCAAGGGGTTAAAAAAATCCTTTGGGCAGCTTACTGTGTTGGATGGAGTAGACATAAATATTTTTAAAGATGAAAACATTGCTATCCTTGGGCGCTCAGGCTCTGGTAAGTCTGTGTTTATAAAACTGGTTTGTGGATTGTTGAAACCAGATAGCGGTACTATAAACGTATTAGGAAAAGATGTTACGGCTATTAGCCCGGAAGAACTGAGGGAGCTGAGGGTAAAAATTGGGTTCTCATTCCAAAGTAGTGCCTTGTACGATAGCATGAGCGTAAGAAAAAACTTGGAATTCCCTTTGGTAAGGAACCAGCCCAACCTAAGCAGGCAGGAAGTAAACAATGCCATAGAGGAGGTGTTACACGAGGTTGGCCTTCCACAAACCATTAAACAAATGCCATCTGAATTATCTGGCGGGCAGCGGAAACGCATTGGCATTGCACGGACATTGATTTTAAAGCCAGACATTATGTTGTATGATGAGCCCACGTCTGGGCTGGATCCAATTACTTGTGTGGAGATAAACAACCTGATTGTAAAAGTGCAGCAGCAATACAATACTACCGCCATCATTATCACGCATGACCTCACCTGTGCAAAAACAACTGCCAACAGGATAGCCGTTTTGCAGGAAGGTAAGTTTTTAAAAATAGGCACGTTTGCAGAAGTATTTGCCTCTCAGGAGGAAAGCTTACAAGCATTTTATAATTACAATTTTATAATGGACCCGCAGAAAGCGGTTTGATAAAAACCATTCTACTCAACTCAAATATTAATCGCATGGAAAAAATAAATAAACGCCCGATAATTGTTGGCATTTTTATAAGTATTGGCTTGGCAATATTGATACTCATTACCATGTCGTTAGGCAAACAGAAAAACACCTTTGTAAAAACGTTTACCATCAACGCTATTTTTGATGATGTAGGCGGCTTGCTGCAAGGCGGCAATGTTTGGTTTTCTGGGGTAAAAATAGGAACAGTAAAGAAAATTAGTTTTTATGGCGATTCTAAAGTACTGGTAACCTTGAGCATAGAGGAAAGTGCACAATCGCACTTGCACAAGGATACAAAGGCCAAACTAGGTTCCGATGGTTTGATTGGCAATAAAATAGTAGTTTTATATGGCGGTGAGCCTGCTGCACCTGAGATTCAAAAGGATGATTACCTCGCAGTTGAGAAATCTGGAAGCACAGACGAAATGCTGGCAACATTGCAACAAAACAATAAGAACCTGCTGGAAATTACGGCAAATTTTAAACACATAAGTAAAAGTATTGATAGCGGCACTGGCACCATTAGTAGCTTGATCAATGACAAGGAAATGGCCAACAAGTTACGCCAGACCATAAATGACCTGAATGTTACTGTTGCTAATTTTAAAACAAGTTCTGCTGAAAGCAAAACAGTGCTGGCCAATATGGGCAGCTTCTCCCACAAACTGAACGACCCCAATAATTCTGTCAATAAGATAATAGCAGACACGGCCATGCACACCAATTTGAGCAATGCCATAGCTGGGCTAGCAGGTTCTGCCTATTCCATCAGTGGCTTTGCAGGCAATTTAAAAACAGCCAGCGAACGATTTAACCAAAAAGACAATACGGTAGGCTTATTACTCAATGATTCTGTGTCTGCTGCTTCTGTAAAAACCACCCTCAAAAACCTAGAAAGCAGCAGCCACAAGCTAGACGAAGACCTAGAAGCTGTCCAGCATAATTTTTTATTGAGGGGATTTTTTAAAAAGAAAAATAAGGGGTAAGAATAAAAGAACTGATTTAGCCTTAATGAACAGTTACATTTATCAATAGAGCTAAATCAATTTTGTTTACCAAGGGCTTACTTCCGTTCCATCCTCAATATCATTGCTAAAAAACTGTCCTGTTGGGGCATTCTCGTCTGTAAGTGTGTGTTTAATAATGAAACTTGCAGCACTCTCCACTGTTCCGGAGCCACTATGGTGGTTGAAATCGGTAGCGGTATAGCCTGGGTCAATTGCATTTACTTTAAATGGCAAGTCTCTCAGTTCATAAGCCAATAAAATAGTAAAGGCATTTAAAGCGGCTTTTGAAGGTACATAACTTGCCAGCTTCACATTGTAGTATTTCCAAGTGGGGTCGCTATGCAAATTGAGCGACCCAAGCCCAGAAGTAATATTGCTAATTCGTGGGCTGTCCGACTTTTTAAGCAATTCCAAAAATATTTGCGTAACGCTGATTACGCCAAAGTAGTTGGTGTCAAACACATCCTGGATGTCTTTTATAGAGGTAGTCAATACGCTTTCAGGAAATCCTTTGCTTATGCCAGCGTTGTTAATTAATATATCCAATTTCCCCTGCTCCTTTTCTACAATTTTTTTGGCAGCAAAAATGGTATTTGATTTCGTAACATCTATAGCAATAGCCTTGATGTTATGAAAACCATCTTCGTTTAATTCATGTACAATAGCATTGCCCTTCTCAATGTCTCGACTTCCTAAATAAACAAACAACCCTTTTTTTGACAATTGTTTTGCTGTTTCCAAGCCAATGCTCCTGTTGGCCCCGCTAATTAATACTGATTTCATTTTTTTGTTTTAATTTGATGGAGCAAAAATGACCTATTTAAAAATGAAACCATTTGCCATTTGGCAAAAAGCGTGTTAGCTTATTTTTTTTCTTATCCGGCTAAGTGAAGATTGCGTGATGCCAAGGTAAGAAGCGATATAAGAAAGCGGGATGCGGTTTACAACCGTAGGATATATTTCCATAAACTTTAAATAGCGGCTAGTAGCATCTTGCGATAATAATGGGCTTATCCGCTCTACTTTTTGAAGCAATGCTTTTGAAATAATCTTATGTACAATCGTATCCCAGCCAACAATGGTGTTTATTAATTCCTGCCAATCTTTCTTGGAAAAAACAACGAGCCTGCAATTGGTAATGGCTTGCACATAAGAGGATGATGGAATTTCATTGTCAAAACTAGTTAAGTCCACTACCATATTGTTTTCTTCAATTAAATATTTGGTAATTTCTTCACCTTTGTTATTGTAATAACAAACCCTTGCTATACCATCTATAATAAAGCCAAATTGCCGGGAAATCTTTCCTGCTTCCGAAAAATAAGCATCTTTCCGTAGTTCTAATTCTGTCGCTTTTTTTGAGATTAAGTCAATTTGCTGTTGGTTTAAATTGCCAAATTGCAAAACATATTCTATCCATTCTTTCATTGCTGCAAGTTAGCCAAAGTAATTTTGGCGGGATTTTTCATTTGGCAAAAAATAATTGGCCATGACTTTATAGCCCAACTAGAAAATTGAAACCATCTTTTATTATTTCACATCAATCGTAATATCTGTATTCACGTTGTTATTTATCAACTTAGATTTTGCAGCATAAATATCCTTAACATCCTGTTTTAGTATTTTTTGCGATGCTTCGTTGCCTTCTCTTAGCTCTTTTAGCCTTTGGAATATAGATTGTCCGGCTTTGTTCTCAAAGATAGCTTGGAAAGAATAAGCACTGTCCCAATTAGCAAGTTTGGCTTTCTCGGGGGCAGTATCGTTCCAATAGGGCATATAGTAGGTGGTAAAGTCATGTAGCTGGAATTTTTTATAGGGGTTATAGGTAAACGCCTTGAAAGCAGGGTTATTGCCATGACCCGGAGCAATAGCGGGTACAGAAATTAAGGATGCAAAAGCACCAGACTTATCCATTAACAGCCTTACCCCATCCATGTGCGAATGGCTACTAAGCAGCCCAACAATATTATCTTGAAAGCTGGCAATGATATTAAGGAATTTATCCTGATTGTTTATGTCATTTCCTTTGTCAATAGAGGCGTCCCAAATAGGTTTGTATTCGCCTTTATCTGCATAGCCGTCCGTTCCCGGGGGGATGTGCATTACTAGCAATGCTTGTTCGTTATTCTCTTTTACATCGGCTAATTGGCTATTTAGCCAGTCCAATTCTTTTGTGGCATCCTCTGCCCATTTTTTGTGGTATTTTTTGTTGAAGACAACCGTGTTCAGTGCTATTACCCTTAGCTTTTGCCCTTTACCCAATGGGTATGCCGAATAACACCCTAGGGCATTGAACAGGGAACGTGCTTCTTTCGGGCGAGTTTCTACTTTGTTCTTAGCCATCAAAAATGGCCAGCTTGAATCTTGAAAAATAGTTGTGGAAAACCTGCCATAGTTGGTATCTGCATCGTTGTTGCCTTGCACAAACAGCAATGGAGTATTATAATCCTCCGACAATTTTTTCAAGTCAGCCAATACTTTTGTCCTAGCTTCCTTCCTGGTGCTTGCAGTTGATGGCGCCTCTTTTTTTGCATCGTGCCTTGGTAAATCGCCCAATACGATTATAAACCGTGGGTGTTGGTCAGCTATTGTGTTGGCTATTTTTGTTTTTGCCCGATCCCAAAGCTCGTTACTGGTATTGTTGCCTTGGTTTGCAATCTCCTGATTTTCATTCCCTAGGTCTAAATGTATATCTGAAAATACCAAGAAGCATGGAAGTACCCTGCTTGCTTGTTGTATTTGTTTATTGACAACAATAGGCTTAGGGGCAATGGTAAATGCCAAAACCAATAACAAAAAAGCAATGCAGATGAAGGCGAAGGGTTTAAAAAAATTACGGGGCATACTAGCGATAATTATTTAAAATTCAACTAAAGATAACTATTTCGCCAATTGTGAAAATACAAATATTAGAATATTTCTAAACCATGTTAGTAGTATTATAGGCATATTGTTATTTCGGATTTTGGATAATTTTCTAATCTTCCCTTGAAGCACTTTTTTTGAAGCACTTTAAAGTGCTTCAAAAAAAGGGCTTCAAATTCTATAAGCAAAACAAACTTTCACCGCCCCAAATCTCCCGCACGGTTTATGTATTATAAATTTTCATAGATTGGATTTAATAAAACGATTGTAAAATAAATACCATGCACAAGATACCAATGGGGAAACTGGAAAAATATCCCACCCTTCCCGATATGGCAGCCTTCTCAAAAGAAGCCTGCTTGAAAGAGTTAAAAGGGTTCCAGAAAAAATTATTCGACCTGCAGAATGTATTTTTTGCCGATGGGCGTTTTGCCCTGCTGGTAGTTTTCCAAGGTTTGGATACTTCTGGCAAGGATGGCACTATCCGCCACGTTATGTCTTGTATGAACCCTGCCGGGGTTGACGTGAAATATTTTAAAGCACCTATGCCTGAAGAAATTTCGCACGATTTCCTTTGGCGTGTATGGCCGCATTTTCCTGCAAAGGGAATTATAGAAGTATTTAACCGCAGCTACTATGAGGATATTATTGTGCCTTCTATCGCAAAAAAAATGTCAAAGGATGATATAGACCAACGGATGAACCTTGTTAACACGGTAGAGGAACACTTAGAGGCAAACGGCACACATATCTTAAAATTTTTCCTACATATTTCCAGGGAAGAGCAAGAGGTAAGGTTGAAAGAACGATTGATAAAACCACACAAAATGTGGAAATATGCCAAGGCAGATGAATTAGTTCCCAAAAAATGGGATGAGTACATAGAAGTCTATGATAAAATAATTACCAAATGCAATAACCCCAACTGGCATATAATCCCTGCGGGCAAGCGTTGGTACAGGAATTATCTGGTGGCAAAAATTGTAACGGAATACCTCGGTAGCCTTCATTTAAAATACCCTACAAAAGTGGCATCAGAAGATTAGGCCAATCGCGGCATCCTTTATGCTTATATAGTAGTAGATGAGTAATTGTTGTAGCACATGTTCACATTCATCAACTAAAAAAGCAAAAATGAAAACAGTTAAAGTATTATTGATAGCCTTATCATGCTTAATGATTAAAAATGCCAGCGCACAACTTTCGGTAAACATAAATATCGGCACGCCGCCTATGTGGGCACCTGCAGCTGCACCGGAAGCCAAATATTATTACCTGCCCGATGTGGAATCTTATTATGACGTGACTAATTCAAATTTTATTTACATGAATAACGGGCAATGGATCCGTGGGGCTTCTTTACCCGGCCCTTATGCAAATTACGATTTGTATCATGGTTATAAAGTTGTGATGACAGATTATCATGGAAGCAGGCCTTATGATACATATAATGTTTACCACGTAAAATACCATAAAGGCTATAAAGGCGGGTATCAAAAAACTTTTAAAGACAAGAAAGAACACCATGATAATTCTTCTCACTCAGGCAGGCACGACAACGGCCATGGTGAAAAACACGATAATGGAAATGGACATGATGACGATCATGGAAATCACGGAAATGGACACGGCGAAGGTCATGGTGAAGGCCACGGTAATGGTCATGGTCACGGAAAAGATTAAAATTCAGTAGAAAAATCCCCATTAAATTTCTCAACAGAGAAATTTAATGGGGATTTTTCTACTATGTGAATGGGGCATACTATTTGGGCTATATAGCTTGGAAATAGATATTGAACAAATACAGAATCGTTAGCACAATTTAATCTCATTAAATTAAAGATTATGAACACGCAAGAACCACGCAAAGACAAGCAACAAGAGGAAAAAGATTTTCCCGGCTACCCTATTTATCCTGCCAACGAAGACATATACAGCCGTTTTAAAGAAGAGGAAGACATTGATCCAGAAGATGTTTCCAAATTAAAAACCGAAAACGAAAAAGGCAAATTCGAGAAAAGGAACGAGAAAGATTTTGGCAGGGACAAATCTGGCGACGATTTGGATATTCCCGGTGGAGAATTGGACGACGAGGACGAAATACTGGGTGAAGAAGATGAAGAAAACAATTATTACAGCCTAGGCGGCGACAACCATGAGAACTTGGATGAAGACAATGGCGATTAAAATATTTAACTAGCCACAAAGAAATGAAAACACCAATAGGCACAAAGTTTCAAAGGGTAGAAAAAACTATATGCTTTTTCTTTCTTAGTGCTACTTAGAGACTTTGAGTCTTTGTGGGAAAATAATACCTGTGTTGTAATCAGGTATGTAACTTTGTATTATATTGTAACTTAAAAATACAATAAAACCCGTGGACTATAAAGATTATTATAAGGTATTAGGCATAGACAAAAAAGCCACCCCAGCCGAGATAAAAAAAGCATACCGGGAATTGGCACTAAAATACCACCCCGACAAAAACCCTGGCAATAAAGCTGCCGAGGACAAATTCAAGGAGGCCAACGAAGCCAACGAAGTATTGAGCGACCCCGAAAAAAGGAAAAAATATGATGAGCTGGGCGAAAACTGGCAGCAGCACGAGCGTATGAAAAACCAAGGCGGTGGCAGCCCTTTTGGTGGGGCTGATTTTGGCGGGGGTGGAGATGGCTTTGGTGGCGCAGGTTTCTCTGACTTCTTTGAGCAGTTTTTTTCAGGCGGCGGGCGTACTGCTGGTCGTGGCGGCGGTGGTAGGAACACAGGCTTTAAAGGCAACAACATAGAAGCGGAAATGGAAATTTCGCTGGAAGAAGCCTATACAGGCACTAGTCGTTTTCTGCAATTGGAAGACGAAAAGCTACGCATTACTTCTAAACCCGGTTCCTATACCGACCTTTTATTAAAGGTTAAGGGTAAAGGGTCTAAAGGTAGTACCAAAGAGCGCAACGGGGATTTGCTGGTACGCATACTTGTAAGACCTCACCCAGTATTTACCCGTAAAAGCGACGATTTGTACCAAACAGAAAATATTGACTTATATACAGCCGTATTAGGCGGTGAAAAAATTGTGATTACCCTTTCGGGCAAAATAAAAATAAAAATTGCCGCTGGCACGCAAAATGGCAAAACCATACGTGTAAAAGGGAAAGGAATGCCCTTGTATGGCAAGCCAGAAGTTTATGGCGATATGTACATCCAATTGAATGTGCAAATACCAGAAACATTAACTGACATGCAGAAAGAATTGTTTGAACAGTTGAGGAATAGTGCGGAGTAATAAACATATTAAAGTTGCTAGCTTTTAAAAGGTTGGCAACTGTAATATAAATTTTAATAATTAATTGTAGCAGCAAACCTGCCATCCACGCCCAAAGCTGCTGCCGAAGCAGCATTAATCCTGATTAAATACCCTGCATCTTCCTTTATACTGGGCAATGGGCCAAGAACCTTTGCACAGATGCTTTTATTGTTGGCAGTGATGCGTATGATAGTACCCTGCGAAATATCGTTTACCAAGGCATAATATTTTTTGTCGCTCCAGCCACTGGATGATTTAAAGGTGCCGGCATCCCCCATAACTATGTTGGAAGAAATGGATTTCCGGTTGAAATAAGTAGCAAAAAAGCCTTCCTCATTTACATACTTAGCATTTTTAGGGATAGGTGTAGATTCTGCTTTAATGTTACTAATAGCCTTTGGCAAATCGTCCTTTGGAATAATAACCAAGGCTGTATCTTTTGTAATTTGTTTTGGTAATAATGGGCTTTTTTTTACAACAGTATCTTTTGCAATTGCAGTTACTATCACAGCATTTAGTGTTTTTTTTGAAGTATCTATTTTTGTTATCTCGTCTGTTATATGTGCACTTGCGTTTACAAGTGTATCTATTGCTTTTATGGCCGAATCTTTCATAACAGTTGCCTCAGTTACTTTGGTACTTGCTTTTGAAAGCGTATCTATTGTGGTTGCAGCAATCATTTGTGCAATGGTATCTTTTTTTGCAACAATGTCTGTTTTAGGCAAAGTAAAAGGCTGTTTTGCCAATGAAGCATCTTCAACATTGATTGAGCTGTTTTTTTTGGGTAGTATAGTTTTTTCAACAGCAGCTGGAGCAGGTTCTGCATCAACTTTGGCGTTCCTGGAAGTTGACTTGCCCACTATTAGTACTTGCCCAAGGGATAGCTTGTCCGTTTTCATGTTGTTCCACTCCATCAATTGTGGCTCTGGAACTTTGTATTGTTTGCTAAGCTTATACAAGTTATCTCCTTTTACTACCGTGTAGTGGGTAAGTGTAGTTGTAGTTATCAAGGCAGGTTGCACTCTTTTTGCAACTACTTGTACTAAAGGTTTTGCCGGGACAACGGCAACATTCTGTTTAACAGGTATTGCAGGGTTTATTTTGAATAGTGAACTATCGATTTTTGCATTCGCATCTTTTGGCACATCTGGTATCTTGATGATGTCGCCCAATTTCAAAACACTTTTTGTGTTCATCCCATTTAGCCGCATGATGTCGCCTACCGTTGTATGGTTGGCCTTTGCCAGTATAGACAGTGTTTCATTTGGCTTGATGGTGTGCAGGGTATATCCCCCGGTTTGAGCTTGCGTGCTGGAAAGGAAACCAAGCACAAAACAGGTAAATAATGCTATAAACAGGGTAATTTTTCTTGGGCTTGGTAGCAGCATAAACAACAAAGTGGTTAATTACAGGTAAAATTAGCTTTTTAAAATTCTCCATGCTTGCGGATAATAATTATTCAGCCGATTGGGTAAAACTTTTGCCCAGCCAAGCGGCAATCCACAATGGGTTACTAAGTTCCAGCCTTTGGTGCTTTCCACAAAAAAATCTTGCCTACGCAGGTATTGCAAAGCTTGTTCTTCATCTAGGTCCATTTTGTTGAAACAATCAAGTGGCAAATAGCTCAATGCCAGCTCGTGGTGCGGTATAACATCCTTGCCTTTGATTGTGCCGAGTTCTATCCCAGCTTTTTTAATATACAAGTGCTTTGCCAGCATCTGCAATGAGGCAAACCATTGTGTTTCTATTGCCTTGATGGCATCACCCTGCTTGAAGTAAGAAAAATCAGTTCCTAAGTGGATAAACTCATTAATCGTTTGTTGTTCTGTTTTTGATAACCCTCCCAGCTTTTGTTCAGAATAATAGCCCGATTGGCCTCCATTGGTTTTGATAAAAGCCGCAATAAAAAAGCCTTCGCCTTTGGTAAGGTAGGGATAAAATCGATAGCCATTTGCCACATGCTTGTCAGATAAAGTTTCCACAATACCCCATTCATTCTGAAGTGGAATAGGAACGGGTTTTAGTAATTGGTTGTCTATCAATGTATCTAGTATATCTTCATCTTCGGCTTTGCTATAACTGCAAGTGGAGTATATCAATATACCATTTTCTTTTAGGCTAGGCAATATATCGGCTATAATGCGTTCCTGCCTTTGGCTACAGAGGCGTACATTGTTTTCGCTCCATTCCTCAATGGCTTGCGCATCTTTCCTGAACAGGCCGCTCCCGCTGCATGGGGCATCTACCACTATTACATCAAAAAAGTTTTCCAAGGCTTTAAAATGCGATGGGTCGTTATTGGTAACCACCACATTGCCGCTGCCCCATTTGGTAATATTTTCTACCAAAACGCTTGCCCTTGCTTTTATCACCTCGTTGCTTATTACCAGTCCATCTTTAAAATAGGAAGCCAATAAGGTGCTTTTCCCGCCGGGGGCAGCACACAAGTCAAGCACTTTTAAACCTTTGGTATTATTGCCTATGGTTTGCTCCAACATATGCCACAAAAACATGCTGCTGGCTTCCTGCACATAATAGGCACCTGCATGAAAAACAGGGTCTAGCGTAAAAGACGGCCTTTCGGCAAGGTAATGTCCGTGGGGGCACCAGGCAATTTCTTTTGTTTTAAGTTTTGAGTTTTGAGTTTTAAGTGGAAAAGGTCTTTCGGTGAACGATAAACGGTCAACGGTCAACGGTTTTGCCGGGTTTAGGCGTATGGAGGTAACCTGTTCGCCAGACTGGTGGACAGCTTCAAAAGCAGCAGCGTGAAAGCCTTTTATGCCCTGCAATGATTGTATTAATAAAGGTGGTAGCACGGGGCGAAGATATAGCAATGTTTAAATGTTTTTTTGCCACAAAGGCACAAAGGCTCAAAGTGGCACTAAGGAAAAAAGAAGAAAAAAAGAAAAAAGTGGAAGCATGGTATTTTTCTTGCTTTTTTGCTTCCAGGAGGCATGCAATGAAAACTAAAAATAAGGTAAACAACTATGTTTTCATTCTTTTATTCTCTTAAAACTATGTGTTCTATGTGCCTATGTGGTGAAAATAATAGCTTAGCAGTAACATTTTTCTTTGTTTTCCTTCGTGCTTTTGTGCCTTTGTGGCAGAAAAAATAGTCAA
>NZ_JBKHKJ010000032.1:0-54732 GCF_046546515.1 Parasediminibacterium schistidii
ACCTCCTACCGCCTCAAAATCTCCCTCAACAACACATTTTCTTTTTGGGTATCGGGAAAGCAAATCAGAGATTTGCAAACGCTCGTCATAGTCAGAGACTATGCCGAGCGTTTTATGCTAAGAACTCTACGACTAGCTGGGACACAACAACGGCGAAGAATAGAGCGAAGACCAACAAGGGCGGAACCCTTAATTATTTAGCCTCGTGAGCTAGCTAGGCACACGAAGTGTACATATTAATTTACGATTAGCTTTTCGGTTTTTACCTCATTGTCATTTCCTACTATTCTTATTATAAATAAGCCTTTATCAAAATGTTGAACATTTATAGGTTGAATTTTCACTGGGTTTCTTATCACTTGTATAGTTTGACCTAAAGAATTAATAATCTTAATTTCTTTGGCATTTTCTGAATAAATATTTGTAACTTCTTTTGCAGGGTTAGGGTATATAACAATTTGTCCAATCCGTGTCTGATTTTTTAGTATTATTTCTTTTATTCCACTATAAGTTTTCGTCCCGTCCTTATCAACAATTTCTAATCTATAAAGTATTGGCTTTTCTCTTTCAATTTTTGTTAATGAATCATTATAAGTATAACTGCTTGGCTTGTTTTTAGCAATGACTTTTCCAATAGTTATAAAATCTTTGCTATTAGCACTTCTTTGAATATTAAAATAGTTAGTATTTAATTCCGTAGAAGTACTCCAACTATTTTCAACAAATGAAGTTCCTTGTTGCAAAAGGTTATATTGAAATATTTGTACAGGTAAAGTAACTTTAGGTGTAATAATTATCATTTGGCATAACCAGTTTGAATTTTTAGCAGTAAAAGATGAATTCCCTGTTGAAGTAGTTTCTGGCCTTATTGCATAAAATAAGTTATGAAGTGAATTTTGTGATAATATCTTCCAAGTTGGGTTAGAATTAGCAATAGTAGGGTTTGACACCCCAAATAATCCATTAGTAGCACTCATTAAGTATAAACTATTTGCAACAACTGGTTTAACTGAATTTTTAAATGAAGGGTTAGAACCAGCAATAGAATCTTGTGCTGAAGCTGCGATTGGATTTATTAAATCATGCCCTGCTATTCTAAGTAAAATTGCTTGTTGTGTTTGTGGCCCAACGGATATAGTAAAAGTAAAATCTGTAGCTGCAACATCGTTTGAGTCAGCAATTTTATAAAGACAACTTAAATGTGTAAAGCCATTCGTATTTGTACAAGGCCAGTTATTCTCAATAATTAAATTCCATCCTGGAGAGCTACAAGTGGAATAACCACATTCATTTGCCCCACATTGTAAAAACAATAAATCTCCTACTATTAAACCTGAAGGTTTAAAGATGGTTATTAAATTGTTGTTACCAGATGAAGTTGCAGTAGTATAAGATCTTATTGCTAATTGGGCTGATGTAATTTTGCTTTCAAGTATAAGAAGCAGTGTAATAATAAATATATATATTTTCATTTTGTTTTTGATTTATATGACTGCTTTTACAGTAATGCCATTAACTCTTAAATATATACAACCTTCTTCTTCCCCTCCAAAAATAAGTGTATTCTCTTTAATTTTCCACCCTCATCGCTTCAAAATCTCCTTCAACAACACATTTTCTTTTTGGGTATCGGGAAAGCAAATCAGAGATTTGCAAACACGACGTCATAGTCAGAGACTATGCCGAGCGTTTTATGCTAAGAACTCTACGACTAGCAGGGCCGAGCTAGGTGTATAAACTTGCGTAAGTGCAGTAATTTACACAATTCCAGCTATTTGTTACATCATTCACAGTTGTTGCAACACTTTCTGGTTATATAGCCTACCTTGTTGAAAATAACATATGGAAAAGCGTGTATTAGGCATTATTTTATCTATTCTGGGCATCATTGGGCTCATTTATGCAGGCATTAGTTTTATGAATGGTGGTGCTGGCGAAAGGAATTTCAAAGCCATTTTATTTTCTGGCATTTTGGGTGGCATTTTCTTTTTTGCTGGCATTGCCTTGGTTAAAAATACAAAGGATAAAGAGACCTGATTCATAAAGGGTTCAATCAAATCCTTAGCTGATTTTACCTTGGTTAAGGGCATTTTCTTTTCGTATGGAAAGAACTATTACCAAGTAATATTCGGAAACCTTCCACGCTATCGCACGCCCTTTAATAATCAACGGTCGCTGCCGCACTCCCGTGGCGTGTGTGCCTTTCGCTTCGTTCTCACCGTCATTTCGAGGCACGAGAAATCTAACCAAATATAAAGTTGCTGCTATTTTGTAAGCAATTACACCTAGCAAAATCAATAATTGTCCCTATCCGTAAGTACCCCATCAACCAATAACCCAAGCAAAAAACATTTCCCCAAAATGCTAACAAATTTAGTTTATCTTTGTACAGCATTTGGCATTAAGGATGGTGCAGAACAGTCCACCCTTTACCAAACACTAAATCACAGTTCTTTTTTTACTAATATTAAAATAGTAGTTTTTGCCAAAAAAAGGGCTCGCATTTATGCTCAAAAAATGTGCAAAAATACGCACAAAACACGCATAAAATATGCACAAAACACGCAAAAAAAAAGCACAAAATAAGCATAAAACACTCAAAAAAAAATAAAAATAGTATTGAAAATCAATGTTTTATGAGAGAATGTGCGATTTTTGAAAAACATTAGCATAAAAAATGACCGCAAATAGGCAAAAACTGAAACTATTTTAATAAAAAAAATAATGAAAAGATATTATAAAAAATGAGCAAAGGTTCTTGTCCCCCCCCCCGCCTTTGTTCCCACTTACGCTCACTTTAGAGAGTCGTGGGTGAGGTCGTATTGGGGTGAGGGTTAAATAAATAAATGAAAAACTTTTATAGCTTCTTTTTTATCATCTTTCATTTACTTACTTTTTTACCATAAATTACTATCATTTTAAAACCAATAAAATGAAAAAATGGCTGTGGCTTGCTTACTTTGTTGTGGCTTTTGGATGTTTTATGGCTGCAATGCTCTTACATTTTTATATTCCAAATATGAAAGGGCTGCATGTGGCAGAAATAACATTGATAGCCTTGGCTATTTTTTTGTTTATAAAAAGCGAGGTTGCAAAAAAGGGCGTGTTTAGCAAAAAACAGTCGTATTTATTTGCTAGTATTTGCTTAATGATTGGAGCAGGGTTTTATTTTTTTAGATATGTACATGCCTATCAATTAAAAAATGATTTTGGCATAGTGATTTATGGATTGGCTTTTTTTGTTCATTTAGCACTTTTACAAAGAAGACCGCAACCTTAGGTAAAAAGGCATTTCCTCATGTTCTATTGTTTTTTCCAATATCATTTCAGCTGCGCGCTTGCCCATTAAGTAAAAATCGGTAGAAATAGTAGTAATACCGTTCAAGATTACTTTTTTCACTGCGGATTCGTTGTACGAAATCACCCCCACATCTTTTCCAACTTGCAAGGGGGTGGTCAATATTTTTTCAATCAGTTCTACCAAGTCGTTTTCCATAAGTGTTATAAACACTTCTCCGGCATTTATCGGTTCGTCGTGCAGGTGGTTTACAACTACATAATTAAAAGCATATTGATGGCAGAAATTGAGGAACCCTACTATTTGCTCCTTCGGGAAATTTGCATATTCTGGCGAAACAATTTTTAGCGTATGGTACCTGCCTAGCTGCTCCAATGCTTGCTCTAGTGCATGGTAAATGTCTTTTTCAAAGTTTTGGTAAATGGCTGCAAAGCGGCCAGTAATGCCTGGCACTAATTTGTCTATAACTACTAATTTGTTTTTCGGCACGGTATTGATTATTTCATGCACGTTCTCCCCAGCTTCCCCAAAATGCGGCATCATCACATAATGCGTGTATTGGTCTATTCTAGATGACAATAATTTTTTAAAGAACGTAAAATCGTTGTTATATACAAAAAAGTCAATAGCTGCCGTTTCGCCAATATTGGCCACGAAAGTGTCGTAGATAATTTTCTTATGTGGGCTTAGCTTGTTGAAAAGCATTAAAATTTTCAATGGGTTATCAATTTCCGCATCTTTTATAAAATAGCCCTTGCCCGGCACAGAGCCAAGTGCCCCTATTTTTTTTAGGTGCCTGTAGCCCTTCTCGGCAGTGTCCCTTGATATTTCAAACTCAAAACTAAGCTCATTGATAGAAGGCATGGTATCGCCTTCATTCAGTTTACCTTCCTTAATGGCCTTTACGATAGCATTTGCTAATTGAAGATATTTGGGCGTGGATGAATAATAATTGATGTCTATATACTTGAAAAAATTTTTAGGTATCATATTCTGCAATCATCATTTGAAGCAATGCAAAGTCGAATATTTTATTTCAAAAACAAAATTTATTCTTAAAGATACGTTATTACTCACCACATAGGCATATAGTACACATAGTTTTAAGCGAGCAAAAAAGAAAACAAAGCCGTTCAATCCATTAAGTACGATGAACCTATATTCCCTCTCTTTTTCTTCCTTAAGCGTACTATTGTGCCTATGCCGTGAACAATCCCTACTGTTTTGAAAAACCATGTTCAGGAATTTCTTTTTCTATCCTTTTATTAATATTAATCCTTGCATTCTTTAAAACATAAATACTCGTGCCATATTCCCTTGAATATGGGTTGGCATTGCTCCAGGCTTTATATACGGTATTAAACAATGGTTTTTCTGTAATCCTCTCTTTGTCCTTGTCATTTTTATATTTAATCAATATCACGTGCCGTATAGGCTTATCAAGCGGTATCCAGTTGATATAATCCGCATCGAAAGATACTGCATGAATTTGTTTAAAACTAGAATAATAATTAATGGCCCCAGCTTGGCCATAATTGTCGCAGAGTACAAGTGTACCTGTTTTGTTGGGTAGTTGGCTATAAGCAGCATCTACTTCGTGGGCTAACTCGCTCCACCCTGTCATGTCAGCAAAATCTTGTGGTATCGGATGGTCTTTGCCATCCTCCCATCGCAATAGGCCTAGGACTTTGTACCGCTGGTTATTTTGTTGTATTTGTGCAGGGCTTTGTATGGGCATTGCTATGGCAAGGAAAGGGATAGATAGCCCTATGACAAATACAAAAGCAACACCTCGCAAGTGCTTTAGCCAGCCTTCTGCTAAAAGTATTTCTATATACACAGCCCCAAAAGCAATGAGCATGGGGTATAGCCCTATGGCATAATAGCTTTTTGCCTTGCAAAAAAGAAATAAGGCGATGGTAAAAAGATAGCCCCAGAAAAAAAACTTGTATTTTTTAAATGGCTGGTAACGGAAAAATGCTAGAAAAGCAGCAATTATGAGGAATATTGAATTGGCAAAATATAAAAACTGGTCTTTCACAAAAACAAACCTATCCACATTTACAAGCTGGGTTGCTGCTAATTCCTGCAACTGGCCCCAGGTGGGGAAATGGTTTTGGTATTGCCATATTATATTGGGCAATACAATTGCCAAAGCAATGCCCATAGCCATGTAAAAATGCTTGTTGATGAATAACGCCTTGTGTTCTGTAAGCAACAATGCTGGCATTAAGCCCAAAACCAAAAAGGCGATGTTGTACTTGCTTAATAAGCCCAAGCCAATGGCAATACCCGAGGCCAGTAACCATTTGGTATTGGCAGTGCTGATATATTTTACAATGGTAAAGTAGGTAAGAGTCCAAAAGAAAATATCAAGCGAATTGGGCTGGTACAATGTGTTTACCCGAAGCAATACGCCAAGCAGGATAGATATGCTACTTAGCATCAAGGCAAAAAGCCCCCCTTTGAGTATATTGATCGTTTGCCATACAAGCCATAGTGTAAGCGAACCGAAAAGCGCAGGGAAAAATTTTACCCAAAATACCCCATTGCCCAATAGTTTTATGATGCAGGAAATCCAGGAAGTCATTGGTGGCACCGAAATATAGCCCCATGCCAGGTGGTTTGCCATGTCTAGGTGCAGGTATTCGTCCCTTTGTAAATCGTAAGCAGGGTTGATAAGTGCATATTGCAATATAAACTTCACTAAAATAATCCCAGCGAGCAACAATGTTTTGTTTTTCATGGGTACTTGTGCAATTTTAAAAAATTAGCCCCGAAGGCACGAATACACAAAGAGGCACAAAGTTTTAACTAAAGAAGAAGGAAAAAAGAAAGGAAGGAATACTTTTTTTCTTTTCTTCTTAGGCCTCTTTGAGTCTTCGTAGCTTTGTGGCAAAATAATACCTTGCTAATAACGTAGAACACTATCCCAATATTTCATTTATCTTACCCAACTCTTCCGTGGAAAAATGAGGATTTTCTAAACAAGCTATTGAATTTAGTACTTGTTCTGGCCTGCTTGCCCCTATCAGCACAGTGGTTATCCTTTTGTCTTTCAATATCCATGAAAGCGCCATTTGGGCTAGGGTTTGTCCACGGGCAACGGCCAAGCTGTTCAACGCTTTTATCTTCCCAATTACGTCGGGGGTAATATCTGTTTCTTTCAAAAACAAGTTTCGTGTAGCCCTTGCCCCTTCGGGTATGCCATTCAGGTACTTGTCGGTCAATAAGCCTTGTGCCAATGGCGAGAAAGGGATACAACCAACACCATTGGATTCCAACACGTCTAGCAAGCCGCCTTCTACCCATCTTTCAAACATAGAATACTTCGGCTGGTGTATTAAACAAGGCGTGCCAAGCTGTTTCAAAATAGCAAATGCCTGTGCAGCCATTTCAGCTGGGTAATTGGATATGCCTGCATAGAGTGCTTTCCCTTGCCTTACAATCAAATCAAGTACCTGCATGGTTTCTTCCAAAGGCGTATCTGGATCGGGGCGGTGGTGGTAAAAAATATCCACATAGCTAAGCTGCATCCGTTTTAGGCTTTGGTCTAGGCTAGATACAAGGTATTTTTTACTGCCCCAGTCGCCATAAGGCCCATCCCACATGGTATAGCCAGCTTTTGATGAAATGATTAATTCATCACGGTAGCCTTCAAAATCTTCTTTCAATATTTTACCAAAATTGGTTTCTGCGCTGCCCGGGGGCGGTCCGTAGTTATTGGCAAGGTCAAAATGGGTAATGCCATTATCGAAGGCAGTCCTTAGTATATTTTTACAATTGGCAACGGCATCTACATCGCCAAAATTTTGCCACAAACCAAGCGAAATGGCGGGCAATAACACGCCGCTGCGCCCACAACGGTTATAAGGCATTTTTTGGTAACGGTCGGGTGCTGGTTGATATGGCATGAAATGAAATTTTGTTTAAGCCGCAAGATAAGAGATTCAACTATTTGAAAGAGATTGCAAATTTTTATTTTTTTCTAAATTGCTGACCAAAATCAAGAAAATATCCATCACGTTTCGCCATCTTTACCAAATTAAAACAGGAGGCATTATTATGCAAGGATGATAATTCAATGTGTAAAAAATACATATTGCATAATTCCCCTTATTTTGCAACTGCATTTCACTAAAAAACAATTTATGAACTTTAGAAATTTTCAGGTTCCTTATGAGGTAAACGAAAAATATGCAAAAAAAGCAGCTTATTTTTCAATGGAGTTTGCCATACACCAGCCTTTAAAAATATACAGTGGCGGCCTTGGCTTTCTTTCAGGCTCGCATTTGCGCAGTGCTTATGAATTAAAGCAAAACATGGTGGGCATTGGTATTTTGTGGAAATATGGTTATTACGACCAAACACGCAACCAAGACCAAACCCTTCAACCGGCTTGGCTTGAAAAAAACAATTCTTTTTTGGAAGATACAGGCATCAAGTTCCAGATACTGATACATGATGCCCCGGTTTGGATAAAAGCTTGGTACTTAGCACCAGAAACATTTGAATCTGCTCCGCTGTTTTTATTAAGCACCGACATACCTGAAAACGACTATGTTTCACAAACCATCTGCCACCGCTTGTACGATGCAAACACTGCTACCAAAATTGCCCAGTTTATTTTACTAGGCGTAGGCGGGGCAAAATTGATGGACGAAATTGGCTTTAACCCAGACGTTTACCATTTAAACGAAGCCCATGGTATTTCCTCTGCATTTTATTTATTGAATAAATTCAGGAGCGTGCATACGCTAAAGGAACACTTGGTATTTACTACCCACACCCCAGAAGAGGCTGGGAACGAAAAGCACGATATTTACCTATGCCATAAAATGGGTTATTTCTGTGGGCTAAGCATAGATGAAGTACGCAGGCTTACAGGCACTAATGACGATTTGCTGAACCATTCGCTGGTTGCATTGCGTTTTGCAAGGAAAGCAAATGGCGTTTCTGAACTGCATGGGCATGTATCGAGGGAAATGTGGGGCAAATACGAAGGCATCTGCGAGATTACGTCCATTACCAATGCGCAAAACTGGAAATACTGGGCAGACAAAAAACTATACAAGGCCAAAGAAGAAAAAGACGACACCGCTTTTGAAGAGAGGAAGCATTACCTAAAAAAACGGGCTTTTGAGATAGTGGCGGATCAAACAGGTAAAATATTTGACCCAAATGTGCTTACCATTGTTTGGGCCAGGCGTTTTGCAGGCTACAAGCGTGCCGACATGCTTACTTACGACATGGAGCGTTTTGAACGTTTGCTAAGCAATACCCAACACCCTGTACAGATTATCTGGGCGGGCAAGCCTTACCCATTCGATTACCCAGCTATTGGCACTTTCAACAACCTAGTTTACCTGAGCAAAAAATACAAGAATGTATCTGTTTTGATTGGTTATGAACTAGCACTAAGCAAGCGCCTTAAAGAATGCGCAGATATATGGCTAAACAACCCCAGAGTACCAAGGGAAGCTAGCGGCACTAGCGGCATGACGGCAGCTATGAACGGGGCAGTAAACTTTAGCACAGACGATGGCTGGATACCAGAGTTTGTAAACCATGGCGTAAATGGCTTTGTAGTGCCAAAAGCAGACTATGTAAACATGACCATACACGATCAGGATGAGTATGACTTGAACAAGCTATACGATATTCTGGAACACGAAATTTTGCCTGCCTACTACGATAAAAATGGCTCATGGAAAAGCATTGTGCAAAATGGCATGGACGATGTGCGCATCAAGTTTGACAGCAACCGCATGGCAGATGAGTACTACGAAATCATGTATAAGTAATTATGAATTATTAGTTATGAATTATTAATCACAGGGATACACAAATAAACAAGTTACTACTCAAGTGTAAGTTTGGTTAATATTTCACAAAGGCACAAAGAGGCACAAAGTTTTAAGGGAAGAAGAAGGTTTATGTTATCAAGATCTTTTAGCTTTCTTTTTCTTTGTGCTTCTTCGTGTTTTATGCATTTGTGGCTAAAAAAAGATATTCCTTTGTTGAGTACCAACAAACCTTTTAAGCATGAAAATAAAATGCTTGGTGATTACATCATCCAATTATTTATCGGTAAAATAAACACTCAAGCAAATATTCTGCCTGTGCAAGGCAGCAATTGGGTTGCTGTAAAAACCACTAATGTTATCGGGCTTCAAATTAACCAGCCCTTTTGAAAATGTTATTTGCGGCTTAATAATTACGCTCTTGGCAGGTATTTCTACACCAATGCCAGCCGTGCCCAAAATATCTACATTGAACAGCCTGAATTTTTCCTTGGTTTCTTCCTTTTGGTTCAATGTATGAAGAAAAGTAGGCCCAGCCACAATATAAGGCTTGATATGCTTATTGCCAATCTTGTACAAAAAAGGCGCATTGAGGCAGAGGCTACTTGCTTCAAAATTTATCTCTTCCGATGTGTTGTCCTTTTTATTGTAACTCAATTTGCCGCAATCTGTTATAGATAAGTAAAATGTAGGCAAAAATTCTATTTTACTGCTAATTTTCACTGAATAATTAAACCCTAGGTTCAACATGAAACTACTTTTAGACGATATGCTGTTCAGGGTATCTTTATAATTAATTGGTTGCTTGTTCCAATTGCTATTTTCCACAGTAAGGCTACTTAGCCCAAAACCAACAGATACACCTGCCTTCCCTGCCTTTTTTTTATACGTTTGGGCAAAACCAGACGAGGCATATAAAATAAAAAAAAGACATGGTAGCACTAGTTTTAAATTTCTCATAAAAGTTAGTTGAACAAAGTTTTAAGGTTGTATTATTGATTCATTAGATAATAATCTATTACAAATATATTTTAAACTACCTTTCTAACCAAGCGTTTTGTTCAAAAAAGGCACTAAGCGTACCAGCTTTACCAACAGGTACGATAGCACCAAAGTGCCTGTTGCCCTTATGGGCACAGTGTACCATGCGCTCTGGTTTGCAAAGTGGCTTTCAAGCAGGGCACCTCCTTCAAATAGTGAATGTAGCACTATCACATGCACCAAATACAGGGCATAGCTTTCCTTGCTGCCTTCGCTTATTATGTTATACAAGATACCCTTTCCTGGCAAAGCCGATACCTTGTTTTTCAACCATACAAAAAGACCTGTGGCCATCATCACTACATCAATGGTTGTATCGCTTTCCATTATTTCTGGCCCGTTGCTGAAATGGGTAACCTTAAAAATACATGGAAATATGATTGCGGACAAAAGGAAACCAACAACCATCAACCCATACAATAAGGCTGTTATTTTTTTGGAAAATGGATAAGTGTTTAAGTAATAGCCTAGTATAAAATACCCTGCATAACCAGTAAAATCTTTTAGCTCTATGCCAATTTTCCAGTCAAATGCAACCTCGGCTACACCAAACAAACAATTTGCTATAAGCCAAACCAGCAGGTAATATTCAACATGCTTTCGCTCGGCACTTTTTACAAACAGGTGAAGGATGGGGTAAATTAAATAAATGCCCACCATCATATACAAAAACCAGAAGTGATAGATAACCGGCCCTTGCAAAAACTGGTTAATGGTTGTACCCAAATGAAACCCGCCCCATTTTGCATCTGTATTGTACACATCTATCACTACATATACCATGCTCCAGAAAAACAGTGGGAGCAGCAGCTTGGGTATGCGCTCAGCAAACAATTGCCGCAGGTTTACTTCCTTCTTAGGGTTTAGCAAAAACATGCCACTTAGCATTACGAACATAGGCACGCAAAACCTGCAAATGCCATAGTATATCACGTTTGCCCACCAATTGCTAGGCAGCATGGCGTTGTACCCAATGTGGTAGTCGGCCGTATTGTGCAGCAATACAACAGCTACAATAGACATGAACCGCAGTGTATCGGCATAAAACAGCCTGTTGGCATTTTTTGTCATCGTTTATTTGCCACAAAGGCTCGAAGGCACGAAGCGGCACAAAGTTTTAAATGTGATAAAAATATATTAGGCAAAAATCCCTTTCTTCATCTTTGTGCTTCTTTCTATCTTTGCGCCTTTGTGGCAAAACAAAACATCAATACACCAAGTCTTCATAAGCTGCTTGCAGCTCGTTGTAGGCATGGTTGTCTTTTGCCAGCTTGGCTGCTGCCATGCCTTTCTCGTACCAAGTTATGGCAAGCGTTGCTTCCTCCAGTTTTTCCAGCAGCTTGGCCAAATGGTAATAGCTGCCCACATAGCCGGGGCTATCGGCAAGTATGGCTTCAAACAAAGCCCTTGCTTTTAGGTCCTCCCCTATTTTAATGTATTCCAATGCCAAGGCATGACGCAGGAAATTGTCATTCGGGGTGGCTTTTAAAAATTCGTTTAATTTTTCTATTTTATCCATCATATTGAAGTGCAATTTAGGGAAAAGGATTTTGATAGCTTGGGATGCAAAAACCTGATGGGTAGGCTGTTCAGAATAGACTTTAAAGACTTCGTAAAGTTTTAAGCGAAGGTTTAACCACAAAGAACACAAAGTTTTTCGCAAAGAAGCACAAAGAAAGCTTCTTTGTAGGTAAAACGTTTCACTTAAAGGACACAAAGATTGGTGCGACTAGACTACTAAACAGTAAATGTACTTTTGCGTAAGTAGCCGAACACTATACGAAGAAGAACCGCTGATTTTGAACAACCTACCTATGAGAATACAAAACGACAACATTTGTGTATTTTTTATAATATCTATTTTAGCTGGGTTTTTATTAAAATAGTTTCAGTTTTCCCTTTTTTCGGGCTTTTTTCCTACTCTGTGTTTTTTGAAAAATCGCTTTCGCTCAGTAAAACCATTGATTATCAACAATATAGGAAAATAATTGTGAGTGTTTAGTGCGTGTTTTGTGCGTACTTTTTGAGTGATTTGTGCGTGATTTATGAGTGATTTGTGAGAAAAAGTGAGTGATTTGTGGGTGATAAACGCAACACCAATTTTGACACTACAACTATTTTAATATTAGTAAAAAAAGAACTACGATGAAACTGCCGATATATTAGCTTGTAAATAATTTTGTATAATGTGCATTTCTGGCACAAAGATAGGTTTTTTAGAAATTGCAAGCATTTGCTTTATTTGCCAAAAGGCATACGGTATAAGCTAGTAATCTGCCATCGGTTCGTTGTTGGTAGGAGACACAACAACGGCGAAGAATGGAGCGAAGACCAACAAGGGCAGGAAATTGCTGCCTAATTGCACCGGTTTCATTCAACTAAGTTTTCATTGCATGTCCTTCGGACGCGACGAAAACTTAGTTATTAGCTGTAGTTTTTTTTCTCGCTTTGGTCTTGCACAATTGATTTTTTGTCCGTAAGTTTGTAACCATTGTATAAGGTTAAATAACTTGGTTATGAGTGAATATTTATCATTGTCGGAAGCGTCTGAACTAATTGGCAAAAGCAAAGAAACGCTAAGGCGTTGGGATAGAGAAGGCAAATTGTCTGCCGTCCGTGAGCCAATGAGTAATTACCGTGTCTATAAAAAAACCGAAGTCCAAACTTTATTTTCCGATTTTCTAAGTCAAGATACAAAAAAAACTGTGTTCAATTTTGCAGAACCTGAAAATGAATATCGGGTTTTGGAATTGTTTGCAGGTGCTGGTGGCTTGGCTGTTGGCATGGAAAAAGCTGGGTTAAAATGTGTTGCCCTAAATGAAATTGATAAATGGGCGTGTCAAACTTTACGCAAAAACCGCCCAAATTGGAAAGTGTTGGAAGGTGATATAAAAGCCTTTGACTTTTCGGAATATCATAATAAAGTTGATGTTGTAACTGGTGGTTTTCCTTGTCAAGCATTTAGTTACGCAGGTAAAAAATTAGGTTTAGCTGATGCAAGAGGAACACTTTTTTATGAGTTTGCAAGGGTTGTAAAGGAAGCAAATCCACCAATTTGCATTGGTGAAAATGTTCGTGGTTTGTTGAGCCACGAAAACGGAAAAACTTTGCAAGGAATGATTTCAATTTTAGATGAAATTGGTTATAACGTAGTTCCAATTCAGGTTTTAAAAGCTATTAATTTTAAAGTTCCGCAAAAAAGGGAACGTTTGATTTTAGTGGGCATTAGAAAAGATATTGATTTGAAATATGAATACCCGAAGCCTTACAAAAAAATATACAACCTAAAAGATGCCTTAAAAAAGGGCGAATTGTTTGAAAGCAATGTGCCAAAATCGGAAGGTGCAAAATATCCTAAAAGCAAAATTGAAGTCTTGGATTTAGTGCCTCAAAAAGGGTATTGGAGAGATTTGCCTTTGGATATTCAAAAACAATTTATGGGTGGAAGTTTTTATCTCGGTGGTGGCAAAACGGGTATTGCCCGCAGGATTGGTTGGGATGAGCCTTGCCTAACTTTAACTTGCAGCCCTGCCCAAAAACAAACGGAACGTTGCCATCCAGAAGAAACCCGCCCTTTTACTGTTCGTGAATATGCCAGGATCCAAACTTTTCCTGACGATTGGAACTTTGAGGGTTCTATAGCGCAGCAATACAAGCAAATTGGCAATGCAGTTCCTGTAAATTTGGGCAGGGAAGTTGGATACTCTATTGTTAATTTTTTAAACAAATACTACCAATCAAAAGAAACCAAATAAAAATGATGCCATGCGAAAAGATATTTTAGGTGTAGTCAAGCTTGGGCAGCTAAAAAGGATTCAATCTGTTGTGCATCGGAATTGGAAATTAGAAAACCAATTTGAGGATAGGGATTGGAAGGAGGAAATTAGTTTTATACTAAGAGGCAGGGGGCAACTTATTCCAGTAAATCTTCTAGTTGATTTTCTAGACAATGATTTGATTGAGCTTTTAAACAGGGAAGCTATAAGGTCTAATATCAAAGAGTGCAGCATTGATGTAAAAAATAAAATTGAGCGTATTTTAAAGTTGCTGGTGTTGCAATTAGGAAATCACATTTTATCAAATCCTAAATAGTAACTGTAATTTTCAAAAGTTATCTGGTCCAAGATAGTGCGGTTAGAAATTTCAGTTTCCAGTTTTATTTCATCAATGGCGGAATTTTCTTTTGCTGCATCTTTGCTTTCAATTGAATTCAGGTAATCTTTTATGGCTATTGGCAATACCTTATACAGTTGTAAAAGTGCATCTTCTTGGCCAGAAAGCAAAGCATAAAATTGGTCGCCTGAAATTTTGAAAACCCTGCTATGGCTGTATTCTTTGCCATTTATTTCACCTTTCCAATGTTCATTAAAACTTCCTTTGGCTAAAATTTGCACCCAATAGCAATTTGCTTTTTTGTAGGTGTCGGCATAAACTTTTAATTTTTGGAACAAGCTTTCTGCCGAGCTGCTGTTCATGGTGTTGTGTTTGTTTTTAATATCAGCAAATAAGGTGTTGTCATTTGCTTTAATGTCGAAACCACTTAAGTTACCAATTTCAAATCCCTCAATTCCGCCTAATATTTGTTCGTGAAAAGTGCCAATTGATTTGTTTATAGACTTGTCTATTTGGCGTAAAATTTCAGATTGAATAAGGCTTTCCTCGTCAATGTCATTAAATTTTGCGTCAAATGTCAATTTGATTGTGTCAACCTTATTTGTATAGAAATTTTTTTTAGTGATATTGTTTTTTGCTTTCAAATATGCCTTGTGAAGATTGCCAATGCAAGTCAACAAATGGTCGTTCGATATAAAGTTTACGTACTTATGCTTCATTAAAATTCTTGACTTAAAATTAGTCAGCTAAAATAACAGTTTTTGTTGAGGTTTCGTCCTTCTGCTCAAATTAGCAGGGTGGTCGCATCGGGAAGAATGACAGCTAAAGAGTCGGTATTTGGGATGTGGCTGAAAATAGCGCTGGGTCAGCCGACAACAAAAGCCTAATACCTGCTCCTAAAGTTCAAATATATAACCTACTGCCCAATATTGTACGGCCAGCCAGAACGAAAGCTAAAAAAAGGACTAAAGGCCGAGTTTGTTCTGTCAAGCCAGCCATATTGCAAATACGGATGTTAGTGGATGGCGGTTGTTGTTAGGATGGTTGTGTTTTATTCGCAATGCTTTATTTGCTTTTTGCATATATAACCTTGAAGTTTACCCTTGTTGTTCTTCCCTCCGTTCTTCGCCGCAGTTGGGTCTCCGACCAACAACGAACCGTTGGCAGATTAGCTAGTTTAGGAGGGTCCATTTCAAAATTTCGTTTTTTGTTGTTTTCTGTTTGGTAGAAATAGGAAATATTTAATTCACTGCCTTGCTGTTTGCTGCTAACCAAGCATCCTATATGGGGGCATTTTTGGATGCTCATGGGGGCATATTTCCCCCATATAGGATTTTTATTTTGGGCTATATACCTATTCATGCCAACTTTACATTAAATAAGGAACTAGGGCATCTTTGCCTTTACCCTCGCAACGGATGGTTGGCTTGGGAAAATGATAATCCACCATCAAAATCTTATCAGTTTATTATCAATAAATTATTAGTTTCCTATCAATAAACTATCATTCCATTATCAATGAACTATCATAAGATTCACTTAAATTATAGTAAAAAATGAGGCCAAAAAAAACATAAATAACTGAATATCAATGAGTTAATGGCAAAAAAG
This sequence comes from Parasediminibacterium schistidii, assembly GCF_046546515.1. Taxonomy (NCBI): domain Bacteria; kingdom Pseudomonadati; phylum Bacteroidota; class Chitinophagia; order Chitinophagales; family Chitinophagaceae; genus Parasediminibacterium; species Parasediminibacterium schistidii. The sequence continues at coordinate 15,868 of NZ_JBKHKJ010000032.1, forward strand.
GGAAGTTGCAAAAAAAAATAAACCACCGAAAAACAACAAATAACCTAGTTCAAACCCAGATTTTGCTTGGCTTCGTTATAAAAGGCCTAAATGCAATAAAAACAAGTGTGTTCAAAACCTCAGAGGAAGGGTGTTCACAACAGGCTACCTGGCATGTCTAAATAGTGAAAGTTTTTTTTAATCTGTATGTTGGCAGCCATTTTAGGTTATCGATAATTTCTTACTCATCCTTGGTAGGTATTACAAGAATAGGTATTGGCGAATGCCTTATTACCTTATCTGCTATGCTGCCCATCAACAAGTGGGCAAGCCCCGTTCTGCCATGCGAACCCATCACTATTAAATCTGCTCCCCAATGCTCGGCAACTTTCAAGATAGCTTCGTAAGGCGATCCATCTTCAATAAACAGCTCAACTTCTTTGCCTGGGAACAATTTTTGGGCTATAGTATGCTGCATTTGGCCAAACTCTTTTTTTAGTATGTCTTCCACTTCTGCTTCTACATTGGTGGCAGAATGCATAATCATGCCTATCTCCGTCATGTCGCTTTCAGTCATCATCACCCTTGGCTCCACTATGCTCGCAATTGCTACTTCTGCCTGCAAGGCTTCTACTAGCTGCACGGCAGCCAATGCAACTTTTTCTGCAGAGGGTTCATCGTCCAATGCAATGAGGATTTTTTTAATACTTTTCATATTTGTTTGATTTTTTTAGCATAACCAATTGGCCATTACAGTAGTTTTACATCAATTCCCATACCGCCTTTTGTTGTTTGCAAAAGAACTTGCCGGTATAGGGTGCAATTGTTTTTTTATTGCTCACAATAGGGGCATCTCTTTTTCAGCAAGCCGTTTATCATCTCATTATATTTACTAATTTTACCACTGTCAACACCTCTAAAAAACAAGCATGGGACCTTTGTTGAAAGCAGAAGACTGGATAAATAAATATGGCGACATCTTGTATAACTATACCCTGCAAAGGGTAAGCGACAAGGGCTTGGCAGAAGACATAGTACAGGACACTTTTTTAAGTGCTTGGAAAAGCCGGGAAACCTACAATGCCCAGGCCTCGGAAAAGAACTGGTTGTTTGCCATCTGCAAGAACAAGATTATTGACCACTACCGCAAAAAAAGCACAAGTAAGGTCCAATATGGCGAGGCGGACACCACTAGCCATTTTTTTGACGATGCAGAGCATTGGACAAAGGAAGACCAGCCCAACGAATGGGGCATCAATTACCAGCAGCCTGTGGAAACCAAGGAGTTTTACAATATACTGGAGCTTTGCAAAAAGAAATTGCAGGAAATGCAGAAAAATGTATTTGTGATGAAGTACATGGAAGATTTGGAGTCGGACGAAATTTGTAAGGTTTTGAACATTACCCCGTCAAACTATTGGGTAATTATCCACAGGGCAAAGTTGCAATTGAGGAAATGCATTGAAAAGAATTGGTTAAATAACTAATATTATTTTAAGTTTTATATTTTAAGTTTTGAGTTTTGAGTTTTGAATTAAAAAGGGTCGTTTACATTTATTACCGAAAGAAGAAGCATGAACGTTGTAAATATCAGTTGCAAAAAAGCCACTTTCCTTATTTCTAAAAAAGAAGAAAAAGGAAAAATTACGCTGTGGGAGAGGTTTACCTTGCGGATGCACCTTTCTATCTGCTCGCTTTGCAAACGTTTTGAGCTGCAAACAGGCTTTATAGGGCGGAATGCCAAGCATAACCATGCTGATGAAAAACTGCCGCAGGGTGTGAAAACCCGTATTATTGTAGAAATGGAGAGGTTGTAAGAACTAAGCACCCCTAACCCAAAAATACCTTAAAAAAACTTCTAAATACTTGTAAGGCTTTTGTAATAACCCCGTCTGAACTAGCAAATTATTTAAAATGCTTTTTGGGGTAAAACACATCATTATTGTAACAGCCATTGTTTTAAGCATTGCTTCTTGTACTAAGGAAGCAACTTCTACCGCCACCCTCAACGAACGCATAGACAGCACCACAACAGTTGCAAAGTTGTCGGGCAGCTTTATAAGCGGGCCCTATGGCACCACTTCAGGCAAAGCAACCATCTATAAAACTGGGAGCAGTTATCAATTGGCATTGGAAAACTTTGCCGTAAGCAATGGCCCAGACCTGAAAGTGTATATAAGCAAAGAAATGCAGCCCGTCCATTTTGTAAAACTAGGCTCGCTAAAATCAACCAATGGCAATCAACTGTATGATATACCTGCTTCAATAGACTTAACCGAATACAAATATGCCCTTATCCATTGCGAGCAATACAACCATTTGTTTGGGTACGCAGGGCTGAATTAAGAATTATGAGTTATGAGTTAAACAAAATATCAACTGCCAAATATCAATTATCAACTGTCAATTATCAATTATTATAACCAACCATCAATTATTATGAAACGAGTATTTTTTATGGGCATGTTAGCCATGTTATCCATTGCGTCATTTGCCCAAACCGACAAATCGGGCGAACGGAAAACCCAGTTTAACCTTAGTAAAGACGTAGCCATTAAAGGGTACGACCCAACAAGCTATTTCATTGGCAAGCCAAAAGAAGGCAAACCCTCCTTTACTGCAACGTACATGGGCGTTACCTACTATTTTGCCAGTGCAGAGAACAGGGATTTATTCAAGAAAAACCCAGCACAATACGAACCCCAATATGGCGGGTGGTGTGCCTTTGCCATGGGCAACGATGGCAGCAAAGTAGAAGTAGACCCTGAAACCTACAAGATAGCCAATGGAAAACTATACCTGTTTTACAATAAGTTTTTTACCAACACGCTAAAAAGCTGGAACAAAGACGAGGCACACCTGATGAAAAGCGCAGATGCCAACTGGATGAAAATTTATAAATAACCTTCACACAAAAACAATACACACAAAATGAAAACACAAACAACCCTGCTTTGGATTAGCCGCATAGTTGCTGCTATAATTATGTTGCAAACACTATTTTTCAAGTTTACCGCCGCGCCAGAATCGGTTTATATTTTCACAAAAGTAGGCATAGAACCTTGGGGCCGCATTGGTTCTGGCATTGCAGAGTTACTTGCATCGCTTTTGATTATTTTCCCTAAAACATCCATATACGGTGCTATACTAGCAGTTGGCGTAATGGCAGGGGCAATTGCCTCTCATTTGTTCATACTCGGCATAGAAGTAATGGGCGACCATGGTCAACTGTTTATTTATGCGCTGCTTGTAACCATATCCTCCCTATACATTATATGGGTGAGCAAAAACCAATTGCTTCTATTATTAAACCGCAAATAATTGAAAATAATATGAGAAACGAAATACTGCAACAATTGATTGATTTTTTATACATGGTTGAAGACGGGCATTATACCCAGCAATCTACTATTTTGTCGGGTGCAACTATTGGCCAGCATGTAAGGCACTCCATAGAAATGTACCAATGCGTGCTTGGCGGCTACAAAACTGGGCAGGTTGATTATGCCAAACGCAAAAGGGATATAGTAATAGAAAGCTCTTTAGCTTATGCCATTGAATGCCTAGAAGCAGTTGCAAATAATCTAGCACAAAAAGACAAGGCAATTTTGCTTTTCAATGAAGGGCAACAGTTTGCAACAAGCTTTCAGCGTGAGGTGTTTTATTGCGATGAGCATACAATCCACCACATGGCTTTGATAAGGATAGGCATCAATGAAATTGGTGGCTACGAGCTAAGCAGCTCCTTTGGCGTGGCTCCTTCAACACTTAAATACCGCCAATCATGTGCACAGTAAGTTATATACCAGGGGGCAAGCAAGTAATTATTACCAGCAACAGGGACGAGAAAACAGTAAGGCCACCCGCAATACCCCCACAAAAATTTGAAACTGCATTTGGCAGCATCGTTTACCCCATTGATGCAAAAGCAGGAGGCACATGGTTTGTTGTGAATGAAAAGGGCGACACTGGCGTATTGCTAAACGGTGCTTTTGAAAAGCATATACCCAAGCCAAGCTACCGGGCAAGCCGGGGCAGTATTTTGCCCAAATTATTCAACAGTGGAAACATACTTGAAGCATTGCATGGTTTTGATTTTACGGGGATAGAGAACTGCACTTTGGTACTTTTTATAGAAGGGAAGCTATATGAATGTGTTTGGGATGGAAGGGATGCAAGGATAAATAGGCTAAAAGAAAACCAAGCGTATATATGGTCATCCGTTACCCTATACGATGAAGTAATGATTGCAGCAAGAAAAGCATGGTTTCAAAAGTTCCTGAATGCAAACCCCTACCCTACACAAGCAGCAGTCATAGATTTTCACACGCATACCGGCAAGGGCAACAGCCAATATGGCTTGCAAATGAACCGGGGCAACCAAATGCTTACCGTGAGCATTACTTCCGTGGCTATTTCAGAAAATGAAGCCCAATTGCTATATAACGATTGCATGCAAAAGAAACAGGTGAAGCAAATACTGGCTAGGGAAATACATGAGAATGTCTAGTTTATTAGTTATTTACCATTTACCCTTTTAGCAAACTTACTTTATGAAACAAAAAATACAATCACTTATCCGCCAGCCGTTTTTTATCCGTTTGATGCATTGGGAGTACTGGCCTTTTGGCGTGGTTTATACCCCCATTTATTTGGTGTTTATGTGGCTGGGCATCAAAGCACGTTCTTTTTTCTTTTTTGCTGCATCAAACCCTACTATTAAAAATGGGGGCTTTTTAATGGAGACCAAAATATCTATAGACCCACTTATCCCACCTCCTTATAAGCCTTTAACCTTATATTTTGATATTGGCACTTGCCATACTATTATCTTGCAAAAGCTAAAGGCATACGGGCTAGACTTCCCGTTGATTGTAAAGCCTGACATGGGCGCTAGGGGCAGGGGCGTGAAAAAGGTAAACGATGAAGCCGAGCTTCAAGCAGTATTGCCTTTATATACAGTGCCGTTTATTGTGCAGCCATTTATACCTTTCCCTAAAGAAATTGGGCTGTTTTATGTACGGATGCCGAACGAAGCAAAGGGAAAAATAACTGGCATTGTACGCAAAGAATTTCTTCAAGTAACAGGGGACGGCAGCAGCACTATTTTACAATTGTTGCAACAAAACGAGCGTTACGTACTTCAAATACCCATCTTGAAAAAGATATTGAAAGACCAATTGCCTACCGTTCTGCCTGCTGGGCAAACAGAAATACTGCTGCCTTATGGCAACCATGCAAGGGGCTGCATGTTTATTGACGATAGTCATTTGGTTAATGAACGCTTAGAAGAAGTGATAGATGATGTTTGCAGGCAGATAAATGGGTTTTATTTTGGCCGGTTAGACATCCGCTTTAATACTTGGGAGGAATTGGCAGAAGGCAAAAATTTCAGCATTATAGAACTAAACGGTGCTGGCAGCGAGCCAACGCATATTTACGACCCCAAGCATTCTATTTTCTTTGCTTGGAAAGAGATAGTGCGGCACTTGTATTTGTTGTATAAAGTTTCTATTATCAACCGCGGGAAAGGGCATTCGTACCTAAGCTTGAAGGAAGGGCTGCAAATGTTTAGCGACAATGCGGCTTATGACGTGAAATTGAATGCTTTGGTGGTATAAGACTACAAGTAATTTGCCACGGATACGCAAATAGCCACCAATAAAAAAATTAGTGCATATTCGTGCATTCGTGGCAAAAAAGAAAAGTGTTACGTTGCTTACACTTTTGCTCTCAGTACCTTTCAGTAGGCAACTAAACACTTACCCAAAAATCTCGTTCAGCAAGCCTGCCAAACGCACGCCGCCTTTCAGGAGTTGCGTGTTAACGGTCTGAATATGGTCGAAATTATAGCGGTAGCTCAATTTCATGTCTGGCTTTATCTCGGCATATATTTTTTGGGCTTCGCTGTACGATTGGTATATCCAATACTTTAGCGGCTCGTGCTGCCATTCACTTACTTCCTTTGCCGTTGTGTGGTTAATGGATTTTGCATATTCGGTATAGCTCAATTGCTGGTAATCGATAATCTTTTCGTCCCAAACACCGTGTAAATTAGTAGGCTGGCCAAACCAAGACAATTTTATTTTATTGCCTCCTTGGTCTTCCTCGCGGCTCACATGCATGGGCTGGTGAATATCGCCTACTATATGTATCACCAAACGCAGGTACATCAATTGTTTTTCTTTGGGCAGGCTTTTGTCTTTCAATTGCTTGATTAAGAAATTAAGTTTGGTATAAGCATCCACTGTATTATCTGATTCTAAATATTTTTTAAATTCGGCTTCCGTCAAGCTGTCTTTCACATTCAAATAATGCCAAGGGTTAAGGTATTTGTAACTGGTGTCAGACTTGATAAAATCGGGCCAGTTGCTGGCTATGGCCATCGATTCTGTGCCTAATATTTTCTGCACGGCTAGTTTTGCTTTGGGTGAAAGGTAGCTTTCTGCTATTTCGCCCACAATCCTATGCCCCTCCATTCCCCATGCCATTGCGGCAACTGGCAGATACACTAACAATCCCAACGCCAAAGCCTGTTTTAATTTTTTCAATATCATATTTACATTTTTATTGTCTTGCAATGTAGTAAAACGAGTAAAGCAAAAGAAATAAAAAGGGTAAATGGGATGGATATTGAATATTTTTCGCCACAAAGGCACGAAGGCTCAAAGTGGCACGAAGGAAATAAAGAAGAAGAAAAGAAAAAAGAACATGATTTGTATTATCCAAAACCATTTAACCATCTTTTCTTTGTACTGCTTTGTGTATTTGTGCCTTCGTGGCAAAAAAAAAGACGCTGCGGGTGGAATCGAACCACCGTAAAAGGTTTTGCAGACCTTAACCTAAACCACTCGGCCACGCAGCTATTTTTAGCATCGCAACTACAAGTAATCAGGAAACCAGTTTTTTCCTCCAACGGCTTAAATAGCTATAAGATGTGCTTAACGTGCTTACTGCATCCAACAAACCCGTTAAGATAATGTCTGGGAATTCATTTCCAATAAAGGCATTGAACTGATAGTCTATATGATGGAAAACAATTTCACGATCTGGGGCTATCACATAAACAGCTGGCAATGCTGCATTGGCATCTTCTATACCAGATAGCCAATTGCCCAATGGGTTAGCCTCGTCAAACAAGCCAAATAACTCGGCTACTTCATTGTCTCTGTCTTCATAAACAGTAAGGTTGTTTAGCTGGCTTACTTGCTTGCGGAAGCTACGGGATGTGTTGCTGGTAAGCACTACTAGGTTGCCCCCATTTTCCTGTACCTCAAGTTGCAAGCTGGCCAAGGCATTTAGCGATGCAATATTGCCAGCAGCAGGAAAAAAAAACAATACTAAGGGCTGCTGCAAGTCTAAATAATGCTGCATAGAAATAAATGGTTCCTGGCTAAGGTGCGATACAGGCGCAAAATCGCCTTTAATCAATGGGTAATAGCCATAATTATAAATACGGGTAGAAACAGTTTGTGTGCCAATAAACGCAGGTTTAGTAACCGCCAAAGATGGAGTTTGCATGGTAATAATCATTTAGTAATTTAAAAATAATAGTGGGTCATTGATGGGTTGCAGAAACCCATATTAGTATTTCAACAACAACAATAGCGGTTACAAGTAAAGTGCGACATGATAGTAAGTGTATTCATTTTTTTAATTGACAAAGCAAAAATAGGAAGTTTTAATTAGTCCACAAAGTTAATAGGATTTATTTTTAAAAAAAATTTTTTTCATAAAAAAGTGATGGGCAAAATTTCCTCCCATCACTTTTTTGTTACTACTCAGGTACAAATTTGGTTAATCTGCCACGAAGGCACGAAGACACAAAAAGGCATAAAATTTTAAATAAAGAACGAAAAAAGGTTAAAAGTTATCTTATTTGATAACTTTTAACCTTTTTTCTTTGTGCGTCTTCGTGTTTTTGTGCCTTTGTGGCAAAACATTTACTGCACTATCACTTTTAAGTTCCTTACAAACTCTTGCGAAGCTGCATGTATGATATATACCCCACTAGACAAGTTGGTTAAATAGGTAGAGACCACTTGACTGGCAGGTATCCTTTGCTGGTTCACCAGCATTATTTGCCCAAGGTTATTGTAAACAGCTATGCTAATTGGCGCATTAGCCCTGCCGCCTGTTACATTTACCAAATTGCCTATTTTACTAATTTTTAGATTGGTAATGCTTGCAAAAACAGAAACTACTTTTGAATATTGGTAGCTGCCATCTTTGTCTATCATTTTCAAGCGGTAATAGTTTACACCGTCTTGTGGGGCATTGTCAAACATTTGGTATGCAGATGGTGTGCCTTTTGCAGCAACTGTAGCTACCAAACCCCAGCTTTGCGCATCGCTGCTCTTTTCTACTCCAAAAGAACTTGCATTCAATTCAATAGCCGTTTTCCAGTCCAGCTCTACCCTGCTGCCAACTAATTTGCCAGTAAAATCAGCCAGTTTTACCGGAAGATTACTTCCTGTTATGTAAAATGTATTTTCTATTGGCGTGGCTGTTTGTATCAATTGGCCAGGATATGGCACCGCTTTGCCAGCAGTGTATGGTGCAAGCACACCATCCCTGCCCCACTGCCAAGCCACTACGGTTACTTTCATTGGGAACTTAGTACTTGGTGGTATAGCCGTAAATACTAGGTTGCTGCCTACCAACTGTGCAGGGCCTTCTTTTACAAAGTACTGAACGGGCAATCCTAAATTGGAAGTAGCGCTCAAAGGTATGGAGGTAGTAGTAGAAGGCACATTGGCCAATTGGTCGAACTTTATGGTTTGCACAAGGCCAGTAGTATTCTGCACAGAAATACCTATTTCTGCCTGCAATACAGATGCTTTAAAAGTTGCATCGCCGGGATGCGTCAAGCTAAAGATAGCCGTACCATTGTAGTTGGTTACTAATGGGTTAAGCCCCCTTTCCAATGTCATCCTGAATGTATAAATGCCCGTGGTGGTATCCTTGCGTATCATAGACATGGGGCCTATTTCCCTGATAATCTCACATTTTTTGTTATCGGCAGGGTGTGCAACAGGTGCGCCCACTTTGCCATTTGTCCAATTTCCGGTTACAGTATCGGTGGTAGCCATCCAGCCAGCACACCTGCCACTCATGGCTGGGATAGTATCGGCAAAAGAAGCAGACAATTCAAAATCTAGGCTATCATTTAATGGTATAAAATTCAAATGGCATTGCACGTGGTTATTGTTCTGCGGCACTTGTGGGCCCACTACACCGCCAACGGTGCTTTGGTTGTACATTACCAAAGTGGGTGCCTTGCGGAAATACAGGTTTTCAAAATCTTCTATTTTAGTGGCCATCTCTTCGTCAAGACACCAAAAATTTTCTTCTCCTTTTGTGCCTACCAATGCTTTTTTGCCCGTGTAAGAAGCTACTGGGGCACGGGGATAGCGGGGCCGCATATTCTTGCGCCACCTGTCCACTAGCCATCCTGTAACAGTAGGGTCAATTGGTTTTAAGGTAGCCAATGATGTATCGGTTGCATTTGCCACCAACCTTGCAGCAGCAATTTTTTTGATGTAGTAAGCAATAAAATTGGTTTTGCGCTGCGAAGTAGCAAAATGGAACTCGCCTGAGCAAGGCAAATGTGTGATGGGTGTTAATGGGTGTGCAGACCGCCTATTGAATACGGTGGTAGAAGTGCTGGTCATATCGCCTGCACCTTCATATTCACCGTTGCTTATCAATTGGGGAATATAGTCGCTGGTAGTACCGCATTGGTAGTTGGTGGCAAACAGGTTACTGTAATCGTAAGGGAATATGCCACTCATCGATACGCCACACAAAGTCCTTTCGGGCGTTCCTGCTGTAAAAGCAAAAGGAAAATTGGCACTTGCAGAGTGTCCCATCGGCACACAAGGCACATTTTTCAATTCGCCATAACCAGAAAGGGATGCCAAATCGGCCATCATTTGCAAGAATGTTTCCCTTGCCCCTTCCTGCACATTGTACAAAAATTCAAAAGCAGGCGAAATCCAGATAATTCCAAAATTGATAGAAGCCATCGAATCCCTGAACTGTTGGTTTTCTACCACAGAAAATTCCTCCATGTTGTTTTGTGGCAACACCATGCCTCGGAGCTTGGAGCAATTGGGCGGTATCCACATATAAGCCCTTGGTTGGCCACTGCCCGTGCAGCCTTTTATTTGCAACGAATATTGCCACACTTGCCCTACTGCTGTTACTTGCGCAGATAAACTGCTTGTAGCCAACATACCCAAAACCATTAAGCTACTTATTAAAAAGCATTTTAAAAAAATATACTTTGTCATGATTGTATAAATTAATGAGTTATATAATAGTTAATAGTGGTAAGTCGTAAGTCTTTTGAGCATTCGAGTTTTTATTTATTTATGACTTACTACTTGCTTAATGGCAAATAAAGGGCGCACCTGCATTTTTAAGCGTGAAATAATACGGTGCAACAAAAGCAGAGGTAAAATAGCCTGTTTGTATATAGCTTGTTTGCTGCTGTGGCATTTGCCAAGTAGTGCCAAAACTGCCTGCGGTAGGCGAATTGCCTGTATTGATACCTGATAAACTTGCCCATTTGCCTGACTGTGTCCTAAAAGCAAATAAATCGGTAGTACCAATGGCTATGGTTGGGCCATTGTCTGTTTCATAGCTTGCCGTTACATTTTGCACGGCAGGGAATGTAGGCGAATAAGCCGAGTTGGCATCTTCTGAACCACCAGTAAACCCAAAATAGAGGTAAGTGCCATAAGCATTGCTAGTACGGCTTGGGATTATTTTCCATGTCCTGTTCAAGGCATACTTCGGATCTACATCGGTAAAAGCGGTGGCAGGTGCAGGCGTGTTGCCTGTTGCAACGCCAACGCTATATACATCTGTTTGGCCATTCAAGAACGTATTTATTTGCAGTGGGTTGCCTTTTATAGCCGCATAATTGCCAGAAGCGGGCGGCACTGCGATATTGTACGTTTCTTTGGAACTACCACACAACCTGCTATAGGTTGCATTGATACCGCCCATTACTACCCATGCCAAACCGCCAACCGTGCTTGGGGCAATGCTAATAAATGGCGTGCCAGTATAAGTGCCAGTAGCCCCACTGAAAACAATGCTTGTTACCGTATTGCCAGTTAATACAGCCGTAGCGGTAGCACCTGTGCCGCCAGTAATACCACTAATGGTAACGGTAGGTGCTGTTGTATAATAACCGCCACTGCCAGCAGCGATTGTGATTGTAGCGTTGCTATTAATCTTGTCTATAGAAGTATTAACAACCGCATCACGGCTCAAACCAAAACTATTGGCTTTGGCAAGTGGCGCACCAGATGCATCCAACAAACCACCATCTTCTATATAGGTGTAAACCGATTGGGTAGATTGCACCTTGTTTACATTATAATCGCCAGCAACAATTATTTTGCCAGCAGCACCAATATTCAGTTTTACTTTTTGTGCTGATGAAGCTGCATTGCTGGAAGAACTCAAATAAATATTGCCCCCATTTAGGTGTAATGTGCCTTGAATATCATAAACAATATCACCTTGCTGTGCATTGAAAGAGCCTGTATTGGGTGAGAATAAGGTACTATGCAAACAGGCATTTGAATCAATAAATGAAACCGTTTTCCCTGCATTCACTATCAATGTCCTAGACCCGGTAGCGGTAACATCGCTTGGGTCAATCAATGAAAGCACTGTTTTCTTAGTGCTTGCAGATGATGCACGGAATTGAACGCTTTGGTCTAGTACAGCCACCAAATTATTGCTACCTGCCATAGGGTATAAATTGCCTATACCCGTAGAACCAGTACCTGTTAACGAGAAAGAAGTACAAGCTGGGGCTAACACGATACTGATACCATCGCCACCAGCAGTGGTTGCAGTACCAATAGTAGTACCGAATGTGCCATTGTTATTGAACACTGCATTTGCTTTGCCAACCGTAAATACTATTGGAGCAGCCGTATAGGCATTGGCAGACGACTTTAAGGTTGCGCCCGTTTCAATGGTCAAAGTGCCTATACCTGCTTGGCCACCGATGGTTACGGTATCACCTGCTTTAATAGTAGCGGTATTTGTTTCACTAGGAATAGTTACCGTAGATTCCCAGTTAGATGTTGTGGCGTTCAATACCTGCCAGGTAGCAGCATCGTCCCACAAACCAGATTTTACAGAGCGGTATTCATCGTTTGCTTTCGCAACAGTGCCATTTATATACACTGCCCCTGTACCCGGATTAGCAATAGTGAAATTGGAGAAAGAGGTAATGCCTGTAAACACTGCCGCTTTGGAAACACCCACGCCAGAACCTAGCAATACGTGCTGTGCATATTCCCATGAACCTGCATTGTGCAGTAAAGCCACATCTGACCCGCTATTGTCAAAGCCTGAATTTGCATCTGCTACGCCATCATAACCAAAGGTCATGTCTGTGGCAGAAGGGATACTTGGGGTAATGCTCCATGTCCTGCTTAGGGTTTTGGCAGTATCCAATGTACCGCCGATGGTTGTCAATGTTGGGGTATTGCCCGAAACGATACCTACATATAAATCAGTAGCAGATGTTGGGGTTAATGTTACAGGGTTATAGGTAGCTTTAGTACCGATAGGGAACAATGTTGCTGCCCCAGAAGCTACTGTTCTTTTTACAGTCCCTGCTCCTGTGATAGCTACATAGTTATTGGCCGCACTAGCTTGGGATACAGTAGCACTGGAACCTAATTTCAGGTTTTTATCGCTGATAAACAACTTGCCACTGGTTAAAGTAAGTGCACCATTTACAGTAGGTGAACTGCTTAATGTAACACCTGCTGCATTATTGATGGTTAAATTATTCACCGAACCTAAACCTGCATTGGCAGTTTGGGCTGCACTGCCATTGTATAAAACACTTGTACTGGCATTGATATTGGAATAATTAGACAAATCGCCACTGGTAATGGTAAGCAAACCTGTTACTGCCGGGCTAGCCGTAACACCTGCGGCATTATTAATCGTTAAATTGCCAGCAGCAGTCAGGTTGATGGTTTGTGCAGCAGTGCCGATGCAAATAACAGTGCCATTTGCCCAGTTGATAATGCCTGCGCCTGTTGCATTGCCTAAAAGGGTAAGCGTATTATTTGCGGCAGCAATTAAACTTGAGCCCGCCGACAACCCTACAAGCCCAGTTACTGTCAGGTCATTTGAAATCCTAACGGGAAAAGCAGTGGCCACGTTTAAATTTGCAACACTGGCAGGGTTAAAAAAGGCTGGCGGAACAGTGGTTGCGGCACCTCCTGCAAAAACCACTGATGAAGTAGCATTGCTGGCATCTATGCCATATAACAAGGTTGCAGTTTGTGTAATATTATTGGGCAATGTCAACGTAGCACCTGCACCAATAGCAAGCAAATTGCTAACGCCATTAGTGCCACCACTAAAAGCCCAGGAATTGGCAACTTTTAATGAACTGCCAAGCGTAAAATTGCCACGGTAATATTGCACTGCGTAAAACTGGTTGGCCGCCGTGTCAAAATAAATAGTGCCGCCCCCGTTTGCATTAGTAATGGTAGAGTTGAAATACAACCTGCCAAAACCAGGGTATGCAGTAGCTACTTTATTGGTACTAGCCATGGTGATAGAACCATAACCACCATTAGCGTTATTGCCAATGGCCAGTGAGTTTGGCTGCGAAGCATTGGTTGTGCCATCACTATTAATAATCATTTTACCAGAAGTATTGCCAGCACTAAAACTAAGGTTTCTTCTTACCCATAGTGTACGGCCAATACTTTTTGCAGCCCCTAATATTACGCTATTGCCTGCGGCTGTGTCTGCCAAAACCAAATCGCCATAAATATCCAAGTTATATTGCCCTACGGCTATGTATTTATTGTGCGTGCCTGCAATTGTAAGTGTAACAGTAGCCCCGGCACCACCGGGTATAGCCACTGTAATAGTACCTGCGCCAGCATCATAGCCAGTACCAGGGTCAAGTATAGTTACGTTATTATTGGCATTAATAGCCCCTGATGTAATTCCTAATTGTATAGTGGCGCCAATGCCCCCATTAACGGGTGGAGGCAACGTAAATGCAGCACTCGTAGCAGTTGCATAACCCGAGCCACCACCTGATGTACTACCGCTAATAATGCCAGAAGTTGCAGATCCGCCAATCATTGTCAATTTGCCAAACACATCATTGTAAATATTGCTTTGCCCAGCAAAGTTGCCAGGGTTGCTTGTGCCTACGATACCTGCATATATATTGCCCCCCACATTGGCATTGGCAAAACTAACGGCAAAATTACCTGTGCTGCCGCTCAATCCCCTTAGTATTAAATCGTTGCTGATGGTAACATTAGACAAGGTAGTGCGTTGCAAGCCATCCACATATAAGTTGCCCACGGTAATGCCATCGGATATATTCACCCCTGCAACGTTTACCATCCTCAGCCTCCCCCGCCCCCGATGGGTACCGCTGCCTTTGGCACCTGTAATATTGCCATTCACCATTATTTCATTGCCCCCATCATCCAATATACCGCCAGCAACATTGCTGCCGCTTGCAAGTGCCGTGCCCAACTCAATTGCCTGCACCGTGATGGCACCACCGCTATTGGTAGGCTTTGCAATGGACAAAGTAATGCCCCCTGTTAGTTTTATGCCACCAATACTAATGCTTGTAAAAGTAAAAGGGGCAACTGCCAACCCCGGCTCAAACCCAGAAAAAGTAATGATATTGCTAGAGGTATTTATATTGCCTACAAAAGTACCCGGCAACAATGCACCACCCGATACATATTGCCCCACCGCTATGCCAGCAACACTGGCAAACGAAACAGCCGTCATTGTTTGGGTATTTACAGTACCAACAGTAGTAATGGCCGTGGGGGTTAGTGTAAATGTGTTCAGTGTTGGGGTTACGGTAACATTGCCCTTACTGCCACCGCCAATATTGCCCCCATCGAAAATAAGGGTATCGCTATTGGTGAGCATAAGTGCCGATGTGATGGCCGAACCACCATAAGTAGCCGACCAAGGCGCAGTACCAGCAGTATAAGACTGTGCTAAACTACCCGAACTACCACCCACCCAGTAATAAGTGGACTGAGCAGACAAACTACCCATGATAACCGTGCAAGCAAGCAGGCATCCTAAAGGCAGCAAGGATTTGATACGAAAGGAAAACTTTTTCATTGGAAACAATTAACATTTTAATTAATAATTAAAAACAATGGAAAGGGGCGTTATTTAAAAGAAATAAAGGATTGAAAAAGAGAGTATTGGAACACTTAAGAATCGGGAATGTGTAAATACAAATGCTGGAAATAAAGCCGCCTTTTTGCAGCCTTAATAAATAAGTGTAAAAATGATATTAAAAAAAATTGGGAAAGTAGTAGTGTATTCATAAAACAAGCGGCAAATCGTTAACAATATATTTTTAGGCAAAGAAGTTTAAGCAAGGCTTCGCTTAAACGATTAATCAAAAATAGAAAAAATAAATTTATACTGCCTAAAAAATTTATGTAAGAGGTAAAAAAGTGGATGGATTTAACTATATAACACAAAAAAATGCGGCTAGTTCTTGTTTTGAGGTGTTGGTGAGTATATATCAGTCATTGTAATTCAGGTTTTCCCGCACCATGGGGGCATTTTGGGGCACTCATGGGGGCATATTTCCCCCATATAGGATTGTCTTTTTGCACAGGCCCAAATTAATCCCAACTTTGTAGTATAGGACACCCTTGTTTTTGTTGGTACAATCCTTATTGGTTGCACTAGCCTTGGTTCTCTGCCCTGTGGGCTACTTTTAACTCGGATTTTGCAGTTGCCTTCGTTATGAAAGGCTCAAATGCAATAAAGACAAGTATTTGAGCCGAATTTTTGGTCGAAAACATAGTGTACTATGGCAAGGCCAAAAAATCAAGCAAATGCTTGTGTTTGAAGTAGTTGGGGCTTGCAATAGATTTCAACTGCAAAATCTGGGATTAATACAAAAAAAAACGTCATTATGAACTACATCTGTACTAAAAAAAAACGAAAAAGCACTCACTTTTCACTCACTTTTCACCCACAAATCACTCAAAAAACACTCAAAAATCACTCACTTTTCACTCACAAAACACTCATCTTTAAAAATACAAAAGCACTGTATTTCAATGAGTTATGATGCAAGAATACCTAAAAACTAAATTCAGGGTCTCAAAAGTCAGCCAAACAAAGCAGGCAACTCCCCTGAAAATCGTTCATAAATATTTTCACTATGTATTCAAATAAGGTTACATTATATGCTGGTTTGGCACTCACCAGCACCTCAAAAAAAGAATTAGCCTAACCTTTTGGGAAGTTTGTTTTTCCAAACAAAAAACGACATTGTTACGCCATAGGATGCAATTGGAAAAATGATGACACTCTCTTCACCTGCGGGAATATCATCCACCAAAAAGGATTAGCCACCAGAATTACCCCACTAACCCTTAATTTTGGCGGCTTTTATATCTTTAAATACATCAAGTAAATGGCTATAGTAAAAATTGGCACTGTGCAAATGAGTTGCAACGCCGATAAACCATCCAACATACAGAAATCAATTGCACAAATAAGGGAAGCCGCTGCCAAAGGTGCGCAGATTGTTTGTCTGCAAGAGCTATTTACCTCACTCTATTTCTGCGATGTGGAAGACCATGACAATTTCCTATTGGGCGAAGCTATACCAGGACCTACTACAGATGCGCTAACTACCGTAGCGGCAGAGTGCAATGTGGTCATTATTGCTTCTTTATTTGAAAAAAGGGCGAATGGCCTATACCACAATACCACAGCCGTAATAGATGCAGATGGTAAATACCTAGGCAAATACCGCAAAATGCACATCCCTGACGATCCCGGGTATTACGAGAAATTCTATTTCACACCGGGCGATTTGGGCTATAAAGTATTCAAAACCAAATACGCCACTATCGGTGTATTGATTTGTTGGGACCAATGGTATCCGGAAGCTGCCCGTATCACATCATTGATGGGTGCTGAAATCTTGTTCTACCCTACTGCCATCGGTTGGGCAACCCATCAAGACGAAGCAACCAACGTGGAACAATATAATGCCTGGCAAACCATACAACGCTCACATGCCATTGCCAATGGCGTGCCTGTGGTATCGGTAAACCGTGTTGGCTACGAGGCAGATATGAAATTCTGGGGCGGCTCTTTTATCTCCAACCCATTCGGCACTTTATTATATAAGGCTTCGCATGATGAGGAAGAAACCGTAGTTACGGAAATAGATACAGAGAAAACAGAACGCTACCGCACCCATTGGCCTTTCTTGAGGGATAGAAGGATAGACAGCTATGCCCCTATCACCAAAAGGTATATTGACGAGGATTAATACGCTTTCAAAATCCCCGTCATTTCGACGCAGGAGAAATCTAACCTAATGTAGTAATGACTATTTCCTATTAGTTTTCTCCTTCTTTATATGATGCGCTGATGTTCGATGAGATTTCTCCTGCGTCGAAATGACGGGGATGGGGCGAATTGCTGACTTCAGCAAACTTAGAAGGTTTTAATCTTACGCCTTATCACTTACCACTTATCACTTACGACTTTCCTACTATGAACAATATTATTACCCCAAAAGATTTAGGCTATTATTTCCCTGCTGAATGGCATAAACATACAGCCACATGGCTTAGCTGGCCACATAAAGAAGCAAGCTGGCCGGGCAAGATAGATACCATTTATGCCCCATACTCTCAATTTATAAAAGTGGTTAGCGAGGGCGAGCTGGTCTGCATTAATGTGGAAAATGAAGCCATGAAGGCTTTTTCTGCCCACCATTTAATGAATGCTGGGGTTAATATGGATCATATTAAGTTCTATTTCCACCCTACCAACGATGCTTGGTGCCGTGACCATGGCCCGGCTTTTTTGATTAACCCTAACAGGCCAGAGAAAAAAGCCATTGTAGATTGGGATTATAATGCCTGGGGCGATAAATACCCCCCTTATGAACTGGATGATGTAGTACCTACGTTAATCAGCAGGGCTTATGGTATACCTGTATTCCATCCAGGTATTGTAATGGAAGGCGGTTCTGTTGACTTTAATGGCAAGGGTACTATCCTTACTACAACTGCTTGTTTGCTCAATGAAAACAGGAACCCACATTTAGGTCAAGCAGAAATAGAGAAGTATCTATATGATTATTACGGTGCAGAACAAATACTTTGGCTAGGTGATGGTATTGTAGGAGATGATACCGATGGGCATATAGATGACATTACCCGTTTTGTAAATGAGGATACGGTTGTTACAGTGATAGAAGAAAATAAAGCAGACGACAACTACCATTTGCTACAAGAAAACTTGGAAGCATTGAAAAAGATGCGTCTATTAAATGGCAAGCAATTAAATATTATAGAACTGCCAATGCCCTCCCCAGTAGAATATGAAGACCAGCGCTTACCTGCCTCTTATGCCAATTTTTATATTGCGAATGATGTGGTAGCAGTACCTACCTATAGGGATAAAAACGATGACAAAGCATTATCGATACTTACAGCTTGCTTCCCAGACAGGAAAGTAGTTGGCATAGATAGTACAGATGTTATCTGGGGTTTGGGTAGCTGGCATTGTTTGAGCCAGCAGGAACCGGCAGTGTAGCTTTTTTGCCACAAAGGCTCAAAGACTCGAAGGAGCACAAAGCCTTAAAACTACGGGCAGGGCATCCACTTATTACATGGTCCTGAAAGGACAGAATATAATCCAAAGAAATATGATAGCGCTGGGTATAGGCCATCTTTTTAATAAGCTATGCTTCCTGATGGTTATCGCCCGAAGAAATATTGTTACTAATCTTGAAATGAAAAATAAAAGTAATCAATAAACCTAGCAAGCAACCTGCCAGCACTGCAATAATACGTTCTATGGCTGTGTCCCAAACATGCTTTCCTTCGCCATGAAGCATTATGATAATAGTAGCAGCTAATGCAGAACGGATGCCAGTATCTAATGTAAACAAATAACAGAACGCTACAGTAATCGTCAACGCAATGCTTAAAATCCACATATTGGTGGGCGAAACCAACAAGCAAAGCACCCCAACCCCAGCCCCAACAAGGTTCGCCTTGATGCGGGTAATGGCCAATGGCACAGAATCTTTGCCATCGGCAGACAGTACCAGCATCACAGAAATAAGGCACCAGCCAATATCGGTATAATGGATAAGCGAAGAAATAGTATAAACCGCTAGGCTGCCCGTGGCACATTTAGCAGCATAAATTAAAAGGCTTTTTATTCTTTCGCTCACTACGCAATAGGTTTTGGGGCAAAGATAAAAAATAAAGGGTGTTCAGGGCATTCCCTAACGGTGTATATTGTAGCTTACGAAAATTGTATCCCTTTTGCTTATTTGTTGTGAAAATCCATGATGCAGCTACTGATGTTTTTTTGTAATTTAGGCATATTCCAGCGGCTTCTTTTATTTCGCTTTCAAGTTAAATAAGTTATAAAATAAATAGTTTCATTGTTGCCATGCTGTATATCGGTGTATTTTGCAACCGAATTACATGAATCTTGCGTTAAAAAATATTACCTCGAAGGTTTTAATGATATTGCTTTCGTTCCTTATCATTAATCAAAGCATTGACGAAATAGACTTTCAGCCATTGCTTACTATTGCTAGTATTGGCAACTTCAACGACTTGAACTCTGCTATCGAATATGTTTCTGAAATAATACTTGGGCATAAAGATGTTTTTCCAGAGTTCCAGCAAAATGGCAGGCACAAACAAACAGCAGCGCACAAACATACCAACCCAAAAATAATCCAACCTGTGGCTGTAACCCTGCCCAGCAAGGAATTTGTGGCTAACATTAGTTTTGCATATCCACTAGACGAAAAATACAGTTTCCTTTTTTCTAAAGAAATCACACAACCACCTTCCTTGGCATAACTATGCCCCTCTGCTACTAATATCTATTGATTTTTTCAAGCCTATTAATGGGCTTCACTATTTTTTCAATTAATTCTATCCCATTTTATGTTTTACAAGAATGCACTGCAAAAGCAGGCAAAATGGCTATTGCCATTATTGATGCCTATTGCTTTTTGCCACCCCGTCGCAGCCCAACAAAAGCAGGACACGCTTACGCTAAACCTGCAACAAGCTGAAAAGGTTTTTATTGACAGTAATTTCCTATTGCTGGCACAGCATTACAATGTAGATGCCCAAAAAGCCCTAGTAGAACAAGCAAAAGTGTGGCAAAACCCAACGCTGAACACTGATTTTATGGTGGGGGCAGATGGCAAATATTTCCAGTACCACAAAAACCCGGATGGCAGCTACAATGGGCAGTACTATATTCAAGTACAGCAATTGATTCTAACGGCTAAAAAAAGAGGAAAACTTATTGACCTTGCCAACACCAACGCAAGGCTGAGCGAACTACAATTACAGGATGTATTGCGCAACCTTCGCTACCAACTGCACCAGGATTATTACAATATCCAGCAGCAACTAGCCTTGCTAGGTATTTATAATGGGCAAGCTGTTCAATTATCAAAACTAGTGGCAGGCATGAAAGCACAGCTAGACGCAGGCAATATTGCCCGTAAAGATTACGTGCGAGTGCAGGCTTTGTCTATTGGCTTGCAGCAAGACATGGTGGAACTACAAAAATCTTTGGCAGACAATCAGGCAGACCTAAAAACATTATTACAAATAAAAGATGCTAATCAATTTGTAAAACCTGCTGAAAGCCTAAGTGGAGACGTGGCAATGCCCGACAACCTAGAAAGTCTGATAAACACAGCTTTGCAAACCAATCCATCTTACCTATTGCAGCAATCGCAAACAAAGTACCAGCAGCAAAACCTAGTTTACCAAAAAGCATTGAAAACACCTGATATTACACTAGGGCCAAACTTTGACCGCAATTCTAACTTTGCACCTAACTATGTAGGGCTTGGCGTATCACTGCCATTGCCTGTGTTCAATAAAAACAAAGGAAATATCAAATCTGCCGAGGCCAATATAAAACAACAACAAGCCATCACGCAAAATGCCGAGACAGAGCTTAGGAATAATATAAACAACGCCTACAAAAAGCTTGCATTAAGCATTGAGCTAAACAATAGCACCCAAAAAGATTTTTATAGCAGCTATACGGCTATTTACAATAACATGATAGATAGCTATAAGCAAAGGCAAATAAACCTGTTGGAATTCCTTGATTTTTTTAATGATTATACAGACAGCCAAAAGAAATTATTGGGCCAGCAATTGAACCTGCAATTGGCAAAGGAGGAATTGCAATATCATGTGAACCGTTAAACCCCCATCCCCTAAAGGGGAGCAACGGGAATTATCAATTGTAAATTATCAATTATAGTATTATGAAACAAACAACATTTATAGCATCTGCCCTTTTGTTCATGGCCATAACATCGTGCCACGAAAAGCAACCTGTGAAGGAAGAAGCAAAGAAATTTTCCATTAGCGACAGCATGGCGAAAATGATAGCCATAGACAGTGTGCAAAACTGCTTTATAAGCGATGCCATTACACTTAGTGGGGAGATAAACTTTAATGACAACAGCGTAAACAAAGTTTTCCCTCGTGGTAGCGGGCAAGTGATAGAGAGCAAAGTATCGCTGGGCGACAAAGTAACCGAAGGGCAAGTTTTGGCCGTGATAAAAAGTGCTGACATTGCTGGCAACTATGCCGACTTGTCAAGCGCCAATGCTGACATTGCCATTGCCCAAAGGCAACTGGACAATACGCAAAGCCTTTATAAAAATGGCATAGCCAGCGAAAGGGAATTACTGGAAGCAAAACAAAACTATGAAAAAGCAAAAGCAGCCAAGAACAAAATTGAAAGTGTGCTAAGCATCAATGGCGGTAAAAACACCAATGCAGGCGGCACTTATGTATTAACGGCCCCAACAAGTGGCTATGTTGTAGAGAAAAAAGTAAATGCTGGCAACTATATCCGCCCCGACATGGGCGATTACCTGTTTACCATTTCTGACCTAAAAGATGTGTGGGTAAATGCAAACGTGTTTGAAGCAGACATACCCAAAATAAAGGAAGGCTACGAAGTAGAAGTAACTACCCTTGCCTACCCTGACAAAGTATTTAAAGGCAAAATAGATAAAGTAAGCGAAGTGCTAGACCCTACCAACAAAGCCATGAAAGTAAGGGTAAAGCTAGACAATGCTGCCGGGCTATTGAAACCAGAAATGTTTGCCAAGGTAACCGTATCGAACGAGCAGCAAGTAAAAGCCCTTTGCTTGCCCACCAAGGCATTGATAAACCAAGACGGCAAAAGCTTTGTGGTGATTTACAGGACAAAAGACGACATGAGAATTGCAGAGGTAAATATCTTAAAAACCGTTGGTGATAAAACATACATCAACAGCGGTGCAACAGAAGGCGACAAACTGATTGTTACCAACCAGTTATTGGTGTTCCAACAATTATTAGATACACCGTAAGAGTTATGAATTATGAGTTATGAATTATGAGTTAAGCCTATAATGTTTTAAAGTCTTATAGGTTTATAGTCTAACCCATGTCATGCAAATTATTTTAATTATATAATCATTAGTAATTTACTATGAATAAGTTTATAAAAAGCATTATACACTTTTCGCTTCGGCACCGTGCGTTTGTTTTCTTTTTGACTGCGGTGCTTGGGGTGATTGGTTTTATTAGCTATAAAAATACACCGATAGAAACATTCCCTGACGTAACCAATACACAGGTAATCATCATTACACAATGGCCTGGCCGAAGTGCGGAAGAGGTAGAAAAATTTATTACCATTCCGCTAGAAACAGCCCTTACCTCGGTACAAAAGAAAAGCAACCTGCGTACTACATCTTCCTTTGGGCTAAGCTATGTGCGTATTATTTTTGACGATGACGTGGACGATGCCTTCGCCCGGCAGCAAGTAGGCAGCCGCTTGGGCAATGTAGATTTGCCAGATGGCATCAAGCCCGAAGTAGAGCCTCCTTATGGTCCTACAGGCGAAATATTCCGCTATACGCTAAAAAGCAAAACCAAAAGTGTAAGGGAGCTATCCACCATACAAGACTGGGTGCTAGACAAGGAATTTAAGCGTGTACCTGGTGTAGCCGATGTAAACAGCTTTGGTGGTGAGGAAAAAAGCTTTGAAATAAGCGTGAACCCCAACTACCTTACCAAGTTTGGGCTTACCTCATTGGATGTTTACAATGCCATTTCTAAAAGCAATATCAATGTAGGCGGGGACGTGATAGAACGCAATGGGCAGGCTTATGTGGTGCGTGGCATTGGCTTACTGAACGATATTGGCGAAATCAACAACATCATTGTTACCAAGATAAACGGCGTACCCATCCTTGTAAAGAACTTGGCAGAAGTAATAGAAACAGGCAAGCCACGCCTTGGCCAAGTATCTAAAGACACAACCGAGGATGTACTAGAAGGCATAGTAGTAATGCGGAAAGGCGAAAACCCAAGCGAAGTGCTAGAGCGGATACACGCCAAAGTGAAGGAGATAAACGAAGACATCCTGCCCAAAGATGTAAAGCTGGAAACCTTTTACGACCGTACCACCTTAATGGATTTTGCAACGCATACCGTAATCCATAACCTGATAGAAGGCATTGTATTGGTTACCTGCATCGTATTGCTATTCATGGCCGATTGGCGCACAACGATTACTGTTAGTATTATCATACCATTGGCATTGTTGTTTGCCTTTTTCTGCATGAGGATAAAAGGGATGACTGCAAACTTGCTAAGCATGGGGGCCATTGACTTCGGTATCATTATAGATGGTGCAGTTGTGATGGTGGAAGGGCTTTTTGTGGCCCTAGACCACAAAGCCAAGGAAGTAGGCATGGAAAAGTTTAATAAACTAGCCAAACTCAGCTTATTTAAAAACGTGGGTGCCGAAATGGGCAAAGCCATCTTCTTCTCCAAGGTGATTATCATTACCTGCTTGATACCCATTTTTGCTTTCCAGAAAGTGGAAGGCAAGATGTTCTCGCCCTTGGCTTATACTTTGAGTTTTGCCTTATTAGGTGCGTTATTGTTTACCCTTACGTTTGTACCTGCTTTGTCTAGTATATTGCTACGTAAAAATGTGAGGGAGAAACATAACCCAATTGTTTCATTTTTTGAGAACGGCATCCGCTTTCTATTTGTGAAAGCCAATAGCAGGCCCAGGCTAAGCGTATTGATTGCGGTAGTTGTAATGATTCTTTCTTTCTTTTCAGCTAAGTTTTTGGGAAGCGAATTTTTGCCAGAGCTTGACGAAGGCGCATTATGGGTAAAATCGCAATTGCCCATGAGTGCATCGCTTACACAATCACGCATTGTATCGGATAAAATGACACAGATATTGAGGCAATTCCCAGAGGTAAAACATACGCTGGCGCAAATAGGCCGTACCAACGATGGCACCGACCCCAAAGGTTTTTTCAACGTGGAGATAGCCGTTGATTTGAAAACCAAGGACGAATGGCCCAAAGGCGTTACTACCGATAATTTGGTGGATAGCATGGACAAGCAATTGAGCAAGATACCGGGCTTGCTGCTAAACTATTCGCAACCGATACGGGACAATGTGGAAGAAGCCGTTGCGGGTGTGCCAGCATCGCTGGCAGTAAAGATTTTTGGCAAAGACTTCAACACGCTGGACAGCCTTGCAAACAAAGTGCAAAGTGTATTGGGCAAGATAAATGGAATTGAAGATTTGGGCGTACTTAGGAACCTTGGCCAGCCAGAATTCAGGATAGAACTGAACCAGGAAAAAATGGCACTGTATGGCGTAAGCGTTTCAGATGCACAAGCAGTTATAGAAATGGCCATAGGCGGTAAGGCAGCTTCGCAATTGTATGATGGAGAAAGGAAGTTCGATATAAGGATACGCTACCGTAAAGATTTCAGGGACACAGAGGAAAAGATAGAGCAACTGATGATCCCTACGCAGGACAGCAGCAAGATACCGTTGAAGGAAATTGCTGACATACGCACCCTTACAGGGCCTGCATTTGTATATCGGGATAATAACTACCGCTATATCCCCGTTAAGTTTTCTGTTCGTGGCAGGGACTTGGGCGGGGCTATTGCCGAGGCACAAGCAAAAGTTGATTCCGCAGTGCAACTGCCACACGGCTACAAAATGAGCTGGAACGGCGAATTTGAAAACCAACAACGTGCCATGGGCACATTGGCAAATGTGGTACCCATCTGTTTATTAGCCATTTTCCTTATCCTTTTCATCACTTTTGGCAATGTAAAAGATGCACTGCTTACCATTTTAAACGTGCCATTTGCATTAATTGGTGGCATACTTGCTTTGCATATTACTGGGCTAAATTTCAGCATTAGTGCGGGTATTGGCTTTATTGCACTCTTTGGGGTATGTATCCAGAATGGGGTGATATTAATAAGCGTGTTCCGCAAAAACCTAAGTGGCAAAATGCCCCTTGACGTAGCCATACTAGAAGGTGTAATATCAAGGGTAAGGCCTGTGGTAATGACCGCTTTAATGGCGGCTATCGGTTTGCTGCCAGCAGCTATTTCTACAGGTATTGGCAGTGAAACGCAAAAGCCTTTGGCAATCGTAGTAATTGGAGGCTTGATTACCTCCACCTTCCTTACATTGCTGATACTGCCTATTATTTATACGCTGGTATATAATTTTATGCACAAAAGCGACAATAGGCCACTTTTGAAGAAAACGGGGCTGGTGAGTAGGAAGTAGTTTTAAGTTTTAGGTTATTGTAAAAAGGCTTCAAAAGATTAAAACCTTTTGAAGCCTTTTTTATTAAATCAAAACGTAAAACGTACAACTTAAAACGTGGAACTTATAACGTGCAACCTTATGGTTTTCAAATCTCTCGTGTTGTCCCCTACTTTCAATTCCACTGTGCCTGCTTCTACCACTCTTTTCAGGTCTTGGTTAAAGAAGGAAAGCTTGGTGCTGTCAATAATAAACGCCACCGTTTTTTTTTCCCGGGCTGCATGTAACCCGCTTGAAATCTTTTAACGAAAGTACTGGCCTTACCACACTCGTGAAATCTTGCCTTACATACAACTGCACCACTTCGGTGCCCGCTACCTTGCCCGTGTTTTTTATGGATGCAGTAAGTGTGGTGGCTTCTTTTGCTGTTATGGTTGGTTTGGATAATTGCAGGTTCGAATACTCAAAACTGGTATAACTAAGCCCATCCCACAGTAAAACTCTTGCCATCGCCAAGCTCCATCTCAGCAGAGGGAGTATAGAACTGTGCTATTTTTTCCTCTAGTGTCATTTGCTTCAACAGCAAACGCACCCTTTCGTCCACGGGTAAATTGGGGTTTTTGTAATCATTATCTTTCAATGTAAAAGCCATCACTACAAAAGCGGCAGCAACAATCGTTAATACTTTCTTCATATAATTGCATGTAAGTTTTCAATATGGCAAAGGGATAAAATAGACACTAAGGCTCAGAGTGGCTAAGCTTCCTCTGGTGAAAAAATCAATGGGAAAAATTGCCCTTCCATTTTGTTGCCTGCTTTTATTGTCGGCACACCTTTTAACAAAACCTCATCTGTGTTAGATTCTGTGCCATCACTGAATACATTCAGCACAAAAGCCCTGCGGGAACGTGGTGATTTATTTTCGTAAGACCCATGCACCATCAATGGGTGGTGGAAGGTGGCGTGTCCTTTTTTTAGTTCTATTGGTACTGGCTTAAACTCGGATTTTTGTTCATCGGTCAGGTACTGCATCAGGCCCTCCATGTCCCCAGCCAAATCGGGCTTGTCCAGCAAGCCCCAGTTTTGGCTTCTAGGCACATAGTAAAGGCAACCATTTTCGGTAGTGGCATCATCCAAACCCACCCAACAAGTAAGGTGTTGTATAGGTCCTGTCCTTGTCCAATAACTATAATCTGGGTGCCAAGCCACCACTCCGCCATGTTTTGCAGGCTTGCAAAACAATTGGTCATGCCAAAATCTTACCGCTTTGTTGCCCAATATTTGGCTTGCCGCCATCACAAATGCAGGGTTCCAGATAACATCATGAAAACTATTGGTTAAGCGCCAAGCACCCAAAGCATGGAACAAAACCGAATTGGGGTCTGATGATTCATTGCTATGAAATTCATGGAATAAATGATTAGCCGGATGAGAGGGGTCTACAATTTCTGCCAGTTCATTGTTCAGCTTATCTACCTGCCATTCCTCCAGCAGTTTAATGTTGCTGAGATAGCCGTATTCATTAAAAAATTCCAGTTGCTCGTTGCTTAGTTTGTACTGTTCCCATTCAGATGGCTTGGTAGGCCATTGGAACAAATTGGAAATGAGTTGATGTTGTGTTGACAAGTCCTTCATAATGCGCAATTTTATTTTATATTAGGGTTGCCAACCTTTTGAAGGTTTGCAACACTTAGCCAGATGATGCCTTAGTAGCTAAATCATTTTATTGAGGTACAAATTTCGTAGGCTGCAACCGCCTATTAGGCATTTTGCTTATCTAAAAAAGAAACTATCTTATTGCTTTTTCTTTAAAATATTAACATTGCACTAATAAAAGTACTTTTATAGGGTTACTTACCATAATACATTTGCCATGCCTACCCATCCGATAGTTGAGAAAATGCTACTGAACAACAACAGTTCTTTTGTAGCAAAAACATTCACTACCCCTGAATATGAACTGGGCTGGCACCACCATCCTGAATATGAACTGGTATTGATTACCAATTGCGAAGGCCTGGCTTTTATAGGCAACTATATAGGCGAATATGAAACGGGGGATATTTATTTTATTGGGTCCAACCTGCCGCACACATTCCCTAAAAAACAACCTGGGCAAATTGCAAGTTCCATTGTGGTGCAATTCAAGGAAGATTTTTGGGGCAGTGGTTTTCTGGGATTGCCTGAATGCAAAAAACTAAATGATTTTTTGAAGAAGTCCAGTTTTGGCATGAAAATTTTGGGAGAGGGCAAAGAAAAGCTAGCGCAACTTATAAAGGCATTGGAAAATGCAGAAGGACTGCAAAGGATTATTTTGAATTTGGGTTGGTGAGGGGATTAGGAAATATCCATTAGCTATTTAGGCAGGATGAAATGGGTTAAGATCCTCTAAATTTTTTGATGTACGCATTGTATTGCTCGCGGTCGTCGAGCCAGTAGGCAAAATAAGCGTAATCGTCCTACGTGTCGGTTTGTTGCATGTGTTTTTATTGAACTATTATATGGTTTGGTTGCATTTAGTTTGATTTTTTGGCATTTTGAGCAATAAGTTTTATTTAAATACTTGATTTACAACACTATTGACTTTTTTTAACCCTAGTTTTATGCTAGCTGAATGCTAGCTAATTGAGGGTGCAACGCTAGTTTATTGAGTGTTTATTGATGGTATTTTTGGTAGTAAAAGGGATAAAAAAATATTTTTGCCATCTTGGGTTTAAATAGTTGTTGATAATCAATGTTTTATATAAAAATGGAAGCCATTTAATGGTGATTGAATAGTGATTGATTGGTGACCAATGGTGATTGAATGTGTATCAATGGTGAGTGACTGGTGATTGATAGTGATTTGCTATGTATTAATGTTTGGTGCATGTGTTATTTATGTTTTTTTATTATGTTATATTTTGAGTTGAATTACAATACAAAATTACGGATTTGTTTTTTGTTGGCAAAATGGAAATTTTGGTATATAAAATTGGCAGATTTTTTACGGATGCAATGTTTGGGGCAAGAAAGATGGATACGAGGGAGGGTTTGATATATACAACAATACACTTATTAAAGATTGTGTTTGTATTTCAACAATAAGTAACAGCACAGGCTAGAGGCCTGCGCTAGTGGGTAAAATCGGTCGAGGAAGTACTTCAAGGGTTTAGCTACAAGTAAAATAATACAAATGCCCCATCTTAAATCTAGATGGGGCATTCTTGCTCAATTGTTATTAAATGGGTACTTTCTTGGCAATATTTTAAAGGTCGGACATTATTCAATGGTACTCAAAAGCACCTAAATCTGTTTTGCCATCACTTTTATACCAGTTAGTATAATCAAAATAAGTATAGTAAGGCGTGGCACTATAACCTGTATCCCTTGCAGGGCTGGTACTTTGTAACGTAAGGTTGGTAAGTGGCACGGGTGGCGTACCACTAGCAGGCTTTGCAGGCAAAGTGGTTGGTGGTGGAGCCCCACTAAAAATTGGATTGGCCACAATATTATGAGTAGCAGAGGGAGTTGAAGAACCGAAAATATTATAGCTATTAGGTACATATGCCGCTATTGCTGTAGTTCCACCATAATATGTGGTGCTAAAAGGGTAGAAAAGGTTAAAATCAAATTTTATAATTTCACTGCTATTATGTTGTTGAACGTTTGTTCGGTAAGGTCTTCCATCATTTCTTGCATAAAAAATATTGTTGGTTATAAAGATATTTTTACAATAATTGGTCATGCTCAATTCTGGATAATTTACCTGTGGCACCAAACCATTGTTGCAGGTGGTGTTGTTTACAACATAAACGTTTTGCCCCCCGGTAATATTAATACCTGCACCGCCATTGTTAAAGCTAATATTGTTTTCAATTCTAATGTTTCCCAAATAATCGCCATTTGCATTTCCAGATGCTTGTAACGATACGTCCGAAATAATCCCATTGCCATCGGTTAATGCACCCGAAGTATAACAATTTGTTAGCACCCTATTGCCATAGCATACATTGTTGCTAATTAATACAGGTTTGGTATTAGATGCATGGTTATCAAAATTGTAAGCATATATAGTGCTAATGCCACTGGTACCATAAATGCTATATTCTGCACAGTTTACTACGGTATTATTTGCAATCGTAATGTAATCAAAATTTTTAGCACCAATACCAACGCCCGGCATATCGTGTACATAACAGTTTTTGACATTGATATGATGACAGTAATTTTCAGCAGCAAAGCCATTGGTTTGGTAAGCAACATCGCTTGCCGAAAATACAAAACCAGATAAACTGTTGCCGTGGGCAGTATAATAATTTCGTGCTCTTAGGGCAACATCATCTGCACCTGCTTGTGTAAGTGTCGGCGAACCATACAAACCAGTTTTTACATCAGTAATTTCTAGCCCGTCAATATCAATATAGCTTGCACCACTTAAACCAACTACGTTCCAATTATTGGTAGATCCCACCAATATTGGTTTTGTACCAGCAGGGTAGCCCTTAAATGTTATTGGGCTACCAGACGTACCAGAATTGTTGATGGTGTTACCTCCCGCATCAACATAACTGGTAGTTAATATTACACCCCCAGTGCCTTTATAAACACCATGGGTTGACATGACATTTATTATATCACCTGGTCTTGCCAATTGGGCACCTACTTCTCTAAGGGGTTTTGGGCTGGTTTCCGATAACCCTGTATTGCCTGTAACCCCATCAGGTGCTACAAACCATGTGGTAGGGGTACTTAAAGTTACATTCATCCGGCCGCGAGCTGTTGTGGCAGGAGCATTTGTATCTATTTTATTACAATTGGCCAATGCAATGCAAAAAGCCAAGCCAAGAAATGTTTTTGAAATAATTTTTATCATAAATTTTTATTTAATAATGAATGTAGAACAAAGCGTTTCTTATGGGTTTGTGTGTAACAAATAAATGCGCATACGGCGGGGCGGCAAGGCCCCATAAATGGCGAGTGTGGATAAATGGCATGCGTCAATGTTTTAACTAGAAGTTATATAGGACTGATGTCAATATAGACGAAGAAATATTTTTTTCAAGTTATCTACAGGTGTCTTAAACACATAAAGGAGGGGAGCAAAAAATACCCCTTACACTTGCACTGTTTATCCCATTCTGTAATAGAACACACCTTGCAAATTCACCTTTTAAAACCTTTTTAATTATAACCTAGAACTTTGCTCATTAACATTCTTGTTTCAAACAAAAAATGCTGCAGATTGCAGATATTGGACTAACGCAAGACAACCAACTAATAGACGATAATTTTATTCCTCAGTACCATCAGTTTCTTTAAAATACGTAAAATATTACGCAAAATCAAAACTTATATTAATAAAAAAAGGTTCAAACCCCTCTTTGGATGGCTAGCGAAGGTCTGGTGGCCCAACAAATGCATGGCCTCTGACCTGTGCTTAATTGCTACTTAACTAGTTGGGGAATAGTGACGGATGAATAGAAGCAAGTAACAGGTATTTAAAAAATGCGGCAATACACTTATTTTTGGATGTGTGGGCGTAATGGGGTTGAGTATATTTATGATTTGTATGCAAACACACTATGACACAACCTAAAAATCGTAGAAGAAAATGAGAAATATTTCGACAGAATCTGCAGACGGTAAAATTTTTAAATCCTCCTTTAGTAAGGGCGTAGAGTTGCACAGTTGGAGTATTAGAAATCCAAAAGGATATAAAAAATTAAAAATTAAAGCACCACATTTTCACAACGAATTCCAGATTGGTTATTTGAAAAAAGGATTGATTGAAAATAACTACAGAAATAGAAACATCATCCTTCCGCCAAACGAACTCTATATAATAGAACCGCAAGAAATACATTCAGAGTACCTTGTACACGAAAAAGAAGTTTGCTTTGATTTCATTTTTATACCCATCTACTTAATTGAGGAAGGAAACATAGAGTTATTAGATAAATCTAAACAAAGCTTTGAAGATTTGGTTCTTGACAACAAAGCTTTAAATTTTCAGCTTATTAATAAATTACAAGCAATTTTCAATTCCTACAAAGGTTTATCTACACAGTTAGAGAGAGAACTAAGTTTAATTGACTTTGTAACAGTGCTTATAGACATCAAAGCAAATCAGAAGGAGAAAGATTTAAAAAATAACAGCAAAAAAATTATTGATAATCTTAAAGAGTATATGAATGAAAATATTTTTACAGCCATCTCACTGGACCAACTATCCAAAGAAATGGCTGTAAGTAAATTTCATCTTGGCAGGCTATTCTTATCAGAAACCAATATGACTATACATAAATATTTAATGAACCTAAAAATCTGCAAAGCAAAAGAGCTATTGAATAAAAATCATAGTATTGGCGATGTTGCATCAAAACTTCTCTTCACAGATAAATCACATTTCATTAAATGCTTCAAAAGACTAACATCGCAAAGACCTGGTGATTTTTGCAATTATTAATTTCCTAAAAACGCATCAACACCTGCTTGATTAGCTTGAAAGTGTTCAATATTGATTTTTTTTCCATTTTTAAATTCAAACAAAATAGTTTCTTCCCATTCGTAAGAACGTCCACGCAAATCTGCAAAGTTTTTAATAAAAAGCACAACCTGGTCTTTGTCGTTAACTAACCAGTGCATTTCGCTAATTCCGTAGCTTCCTTGTGTCAGCTCCATTAACTTGCCTAAGTAACCCATTACTTGTTCAGGTCCTTTGTAGAGCCCAGATAAAATATTATTACCGGGTACCGTATATGTTACTTCGGGGTCAAAAACAGTAATGCCATTTGCAAAATCACCTTTTGCCATTGCGGCTTGGTAGTTTCTAATAGCTTTTACGTTTGGATGCTCTAACGCACCAGTTTCAATTGTAGGTTTTTGATTTGCCATTTTAATTTATTTTATTAATTATTAAGTGATGAAAATTTATCTATTCGTTTAGTTTCTAAAAAATAACCAAGAGTAATAAGTGGAAGAATAAAGAAAATACACATTATCAGTTGATTGGTTTGAACCCCAAAAACTACAGGCATTTCCAGGCCACCTTTATCGTTGAAAGCTGTACCCGGAAAAAGTATGGCAGGCATTTGAGCAAGCCAGTACAAAGAAGCAAATAAAGTACCTTGATTTACTTGTTCTTTTTCATTTATAGTTTTTCTTAGCCATAAAGACCACAAAGAAAGTACTCCAAGTAAAGCACCAAATACAATAGTCTGTGCATTATGAAATTTAGTATGTGGTAACCAATTTGGATTATAAATATGAGTTTCATTCCAATCGGCTAAATATGGGGACACTGCTGTAAAAACAGCAATAAAAGAAATTAAAAATTTTCCTGTCTTCATATGAAATTATATTTTGACAAAAATATAGAACAACAATACTAGGTTTCCGTTCGTGGTAAAAAAATGCTATTAACCGCTTTGCGCGGTTACAAGCGTCGTAAAGCTTAGACTACCCTTTTACCCCACTACTTATCGCCAAGTTAATGTAACCATCGACTCAGCGGGTACTTTATACGCAAGCGTTTTATGGCCCCAGTTAATTTTTGTTTCAGTTGCAGTTGCTTTTCTATTGGATAGCACAAGCACTATAGAGCCATCGGGGTTTTTAAATGCCACGGTTTCCATGTCGCCATCGTATTGGTTTGTTCCTATACGATAAGCTCCGGGGCTTACAAATTTGCTTACATGCCCCAACGTGTAATATTCGGCCCTATAAGCAATACTACCATCCGTTGGGTCAATTGTAACCATGCCATAGTTAGTAGGCGGGCCAAATACGGCAGGTCCGTGATTGGGATCCATCGCTATTTGGTACATGGTCATTGTTTGGCACCAGTTGCGTGGCACAGCAATCATGTTGTAGGAGAAATTGAGGAAAGAATTTCTATAGGTATTGTAGTCAAAATAAATAGGGTTGTGCCAGTTTGTAGTGGCACAGCCTTCTGTAAACCAAATTTCTTTATCAGGGTATGCGTTGTGTACTTTGGTCATCATGTCTGGCGAGCCAACATAGTGGTGCCACATAGAACCTGCCACGGCTTTGTACACACTTGTATCCTTGTAAACCGTATTCACATAATCCCAGCCATCGTTATCCCAATTATGATCAAAAACAAACAATTTCGATTTAATGTGGTGCTTGGCAAAAGCCGGTACAAAATAATCTTTTATCAACTGCGCTTCCACCTTAGCAGGTATGCCACAAGCCTGCCATTGCTGTTTAGATGCCAGCGGCTCGTTCTGTAAGGATATGCCATAAATGGGGATATTTTCTTTTGCATAAGCTTGAATAAACTTTACAAAATAGTTGGTAAACTGGTGATAGTATTTAGGTTGGATATCGCCATGGTTTAAAGGGTTTGAATCATTGGCAGAGGTTTTCATCCAGCCGGGTGGCGTCCAAGGGCAGCCAATAATTTTTAAGCTCGGGTTAATTTGTAATGCTTGTTTCAATACAGGCAAGATGTACTCCTTTTCCATGGCAATAGAAAAATGTTGAAGCAAGGTATCTGTTTCCCCTTTGGGCATGTCGTCATAAGTCCACCAGCCATTGTTAATCACTGCTGCATCGCCCGAACCCATTTGTTGCCTTACCCAATCCATGCCAATGCCCGCTTTTTTGCTAAACAATTGGTTCATCAATGTATCTTTTGAAGCCTTACTCAATTTCTTGCACATCAACCAAGACGACCCATCATTAGTGCAGGCGCCGCACCCAATCCATTTTTGAAATTGAATGTTGCTATTGACGGTGATGGTATAGCTGGTATCCTTGCTTTTAGGGGCATTGAAATATACATCCGCCTCTTTGGATAATTTCTTTTTTTCATCCGCCGTTGATACCCAAACATGAATGGGCGTGGATTTTTGTGCAACCAGTTGATGGCAGCAAGCAATCAACATAACAATTGCCATTATTTGCCTTAAATGAAGTTGTAGAGGGTGCATATTATTTGACGATTTTATTGCTGAACAAAGCTATTTGCCTTTTTCGATGGAGAATAACCACTCAAATAGCTTAGGGTCGGCCAAGGCTTTGTCCCAACTGTTGTGACCTGTGTTTGGGTACAATGTAAACTGTACGGGAATGTTCAATCGCTGCATGGTAGCCACTATATTTTTGTCAAATTCGGGGGTTACTGCATGGTCATTTGCCCCATGGAAAACCCACCATTTCACATGCTTGAATTTGGGTGCAAAGCTAGTATCAGCAGCGCCACAAATAGGGAAGGCAGCAGCAAACAACTTGGGTTTCCTGTGTACAATATCATAAGTGCCCATACCACCCAAGGATAGACCACCCACATACAACTGCTTTTTGTTTACTGGGTAGTCGTGCAGTATTCTTTTTACCAGTTTTTGCAACAGCAGCATGGCTTTAGTAGGTTTTTCATTGGGTGGCATTACCAGCACATATTTGCCCGCAGAATCTTTTATACGCCTGTCTTCCACCCAATTACTTTTTAGGGCACATTGTGGTATTAATACAAAAGCTGGGTAATTTTTACGGACACTGTCCTTTAAAAATGCCCTGCCGCAATTGGCCAATTGGGTACTGTTGTTGTTGCCCTTCTCACCACTGCCATGCATAAAAAGTATCAATGGGTATTTCTTTGCTGGGTCATAATTATAGGGTAATAACAAGCGGTAGGGCATGGTATCGCCTTTGCTGATGAACCACTTTTTTTCGTATAGATTCAAATCTTGTGCAGATAAAGTTTGGGCTAAAGCAAGCACCAGCAAAGCCAAAATTGTTTTCTTAAACATAGTTATTGAATTAATTTTTTAGTGAAACTGTTGGCTTTTAGCAAAAGGGATTGGAAATCCTACCTATCTATTTAGGCGGGATGAGCAATGCTAACATCCCGCCCATTCTACTTAAAAACCCTTGAACAATTATTTATTCCCAACTATATGCAATAACTGACTTATTCAAATTCGGCACTAGCAACAGTTTTTTACTTTTTTCATAAAATATGTCAGCAGCCATTATCTTATCTTTACCAAGGTTTAATACAAGTTCTTTGTTCCCGTCTTTTGACACATGAAAAATTTGCCCCTGCCATGCACCCGACACAAAATACCCATCCTCATTGTCGTTTGTAATGCCATCGCCATTATTGATGCCTGTACAGATTAAACTATATGCCTTTGTATCGTTCGCTACTTTGTAAACAGTACCATTGCCAAAATTTAACACCATTAAATTGTTTTTGATGCAGAGCAGCCCATTCGGCTTGTTTAGCAACGGATCACTAGACCAAACTTCCACCTTCTTTTTCGCTAGCTTATATACTTTGTTACCGAAAATATCCGATACAAACACTTCCTCAATTTCATTTATACATATATCATTCAAATACTTGGATGAATCAATTGTGTAAGCAGTATCAATCAATTGTTTGGCTATATCTATCACCACAATACGATGCAAATCGGCCACATACAATTTGCCCGAATACAGACCCAGCCCTGGGGGATTATCTAACCCTTCCATCCATTTCACTTGTATTATTTTGCCATCTAGCGATACTTCTGAGATAAAACCATTGCCGTCTTTTGCACCATAATTGCCATTGATGCTGCTTACAAATAAAACATTGCGGCTTGCATCATAAACAACGCTTTCGGGCTTTTTAAAAACACTATCCGTTTCCCATACTTTATGCAGTTGCTGGGCATTTGATGCAACAGCTATGAAAGAAAAAACGAGCCCTACGATTAATTTAATTCGTTTCATTTTTTCAAATTGTTGAATTGAGGTGATAATCCATGTTTTTAGTGAATGGGATTAAAAATCCCTTCTATCTGTTTAGGCGGGATGCGCTACCCTAATATCCTGCACAGCCTTCTTATAACTTACAACTTTCGACTTACCACTTACCACTTATCAAGCTCAACCGCTTTTTTAAGTTTAATATCATCAGATGCACCGCCTACCAATATTTCATAGGTTCCTGGCTCAATGTCCCAAGCATTTTTGGTTTCATTGAAATATTGGAAAGCTTCTTTGCCTAAAGTGATGGACACTTTTTTGGTTTCACCGGGCAATAAGGCAATTTTCTCAAAGCCCCTTAATTCTTTTTCAGCCCTTTTAATGTCTGTTTTTTGTGCATGGATATACAATTGTGCTACTTCCGAACCGGCTACCTTGCCTGTATTGCTAATGGCAAAACTGGCTATATACTTGCCACCTTCTTTGGTTACAGCAAGGTTGCTATACAGGAAATTGGTATAAGACAACCCGTGGCCAAATGCAAATTGCGGCTTTACATTATAGGTATCGAAATAGCGGTAGCCTACAAAAATATCATCCTTGTATACCACGTTTTTGCCATCGCCGGGGAACTCACCTAGTTTGTGTGCAGGGGCATCTGCCAAGGTTTTAGGAAAGGTAATAGGCAGTTTTCCAGAAGTGTTTACCTTTCCAAAAACAATATTGGCCAGTGCATTGCCCCCTTCCATGCCGGGATACCATGATTGGAGGATGGCTGGCACTTTGTCCACCCATTTAGTTATGTCTATTGTGCCGCCACCCATTAATACCACAATTGTTTTGGGGTTTGCTTTTAATACTGCTTGTATCAATTCATTTTGCCCATACAGCATGTCAATATCCAACTTGTCTTTTTCTTCAGAGTCGAAAGAAGGCACATGCCTAAAATTGGGGTAATCTACATTGTGTATCCAACCGCCTATAATAATGGCCACATCGCTCTTGGCTGCCAAAGCCGCTGCTTCGGCTATCAGTTCGGGATGAGGCACTGGCTTTTCCTCTACCCTGAAACCTTCGGCAAATTTGATGTTGGCTTTATTACCAGCAATGTTTTTAAGCCCTTGCAACGGTGTAACCTCATAAAAGGCTTTTACTTGCGAGCTGCCGCCACCCATTGCCTGCAGGCGTGTGGCATTAGTACCAATAACGGCAATGGTTTTTGTGGTAGAAGCATTTATTGGGAGCAATTTGTTTTCATTTTTCAAGAGAACAATACCCTCTTCTGCCACTTTCAAAGCGGTTTGTTGGTGGGCTTTTGTGTTGTATTCCCCTTTCTTACGTTTCCCGTCCAAAACATTTGTACGGTACATGATGCGCAAAATCCTTCTCACTTTATCGTCTATCACGCTTTCTTTTACTACCCCATTCCTAACGGCTGCAACTGCCGAATCGGCCATGTAGAAATTGTTGTAGGTTTTTCGTTTAGAAAACTCTGTGCCCATTTCAATATCGGTTCCGTTCTGGAGTGCTTCTTTAGTGTCGTGCACGCCGTTCCAATCGCTTACAAGCACCCCGTCAAAGCCCCACTCACCTTTTAAAATCTTGTTGATTGTATAGTCATTGTGTGCCGCATGTTGCCCCCTGAAAAGATTGTAGGCCCCCATCACTGCATTTACATGGCCTTCTTGCACGGCTGCCTTAAAGCCAGGCAAATAAATTTCCCGCAAAGCACGCTCGCTCATTTCCACGTTAATATATTCCCGCAATGTTTCCTGGTTGTTTGCCAAATAATGCTTTACGCAAGCCGAAATGCCTTGGCTCTGCACCCCTTTTATATAGCCCACTGCCATTTTGGAAACTAGGAATGGGTCTTCGGAGGCATATTCAAAGTTCCTACCGTTTAGTGGCGATCGAATTATATTAATACCTGGACCTAAAATCATATCCTTGCCCCTATAAGCGGCTTCACTGCCTAGTACTTTACCAAATTCAATACCCAACCTAGGGTTCCAAGTAGCAGCAAGGCAAATGCCAGTGGGCAAATAAGTGCCAGAATCGGCTATTTCTTTTTCTTTTACCCAATACCTGCCTAGCTCTGGCCTCACGCCATGTGGACCATCGGACATTACCAATTCGGGGATGCCCAACCGAGGCACCGCCCCTGTTGTGAAACCAGAAGCCGCATGTATCATGGTTACCTTTTCTTCAAGGGTCATTAAATGCAGCAACGAATCTATTTTGTGTTCAATGGCTGTATTTTTTTGACAAAAGCCTGTGCTATTGGCCAATAAAAAAAAAGAAAAGGCAAGTAGGTTCACCTTTTTAATTTGGGTGCTTTTTTGTAAAAAAGTAATCAAGATATAATTCATGCGAAAGTTTTTTTATATGATTGAATGTTTAACTTCCCGAAAGTTTTCAACCATACGTGTTCGAAACGTTAATAAGTTAAATAATAATTTG
>NZ_JBKHKJ010000033.1:0-52548 GCF_046546515.1 Parasediminibacterium schistidii
TTTAACCAATACAATAAAACCTTAAACCTTAGATTTGCATCCATGAAGATAAGCAACGAAACAAAAGTTGGGGCGCTAACCGCTGTGGCAATTGCCCTGCTAATCTTGGGCTTCAACTTTTTGAAAGGAAAAAGTTTATTTAAGACAGGGAACTATTTATTTGCCAAGTACAGCAATACCAAAGGCCTTATGGTATCAAACGGTGTTTTTATCAATGGCTATAAGATTGGGGCTGTTTATGAAATTGAAAATGCCGACCCTGAGTTGAAGGAAATGATTGTAACCATTAAACTAAATGACAAATATAATATAGCAAAAAATGCAGTTGCATCCATTAAAGAAAACCCTTTGGGGTCGCCCAGTATTGACATTGTAATGGGTAACGACACGCATTTCCTTTCAACTGGCGATACTATTTTAACTGGGGAAAATGAAGGGCTTTTAAGCGGGCTTGGCAGCAAACTAGCACCTGTGGGCGACCAATTGAAAACAACCATGCACAGTTTAGACAGTGTATTGAACAATATAAACAACTTAATGGATCCCAACTTTAAAGGCAACTTGCAGCAAAGCTTTGCTAATTTAAACCGGCTAACAGCCAGTTTGGCTGTTTCTGCCGCAGGATTGCAAGTTTTGCTAAATGCCCAAACAGGGGCTTTGACGCAAACGATGAACAATGCCAACAGTTTTACAAAAAACTTGGCAGACAACAATAATAAGGTTACTAAAATGATGAGCAACCTGGAAAAAACAACTGAGAATTTTTCCAAGACAGATATTGATGGCACCGTGGCATCGCTAAAAGCCACGATAGACAAGCTAAACGGTATTGTGGATAAAGTGGATAATAAAGAGGGTACGCTGGGCTTATTTATAAACGATAAAACACTATACAACAACCTTACCAATACCATCCGTAGTGCAAATATTTTAGTAGATGACCTGAAGTTGCATCCCAAGCGTTATGTAAGCATTTCTGTTTTTGGCAAAAAAGACAATAGCAAGCCTTTGACCGCTCCCTTACCCTTAAACGACTCCATACACCCATAAAATTTGAGAGCATTGCAAAATAGCCCGCACACAATGGGTAACCTGTTTTTCAGGCTAGGTATTTTACTGCTACCGTTGGTATCTGCCAAGGTTGGGCAATGCCAGCAAAAACCTACCGATACCACAAGGGAAGGGAAAACAATCATCATCATAGGTGCAGACCGTTACAACTTTCAGCAGTTAGACAGCGGCACACAGTTTGTGTCGCTAGTTGGCCATGCCATTGTGCAGCAAGAACACACCACTTTTAGTGCAGACAGCATAGTGCTGAACCAAAAGCTAAACACGCTGGAAGCCATTGGCAACGTGCATATAAACGATGCAGACAGCATACATACTTACTCGCAATATTTGCGTTATGTAGGAAAAGAAAAAAAAGCCTACCTAAGCAACAAGGTGAAGCTAACAGATGGCAAGGGCATCCTGACTACGGATGACTTAGTATATGACATGCAACTGAAAACGGGTACTTACACCAATGGTGGGAAAGTGATAAATGGTAAAACCATATTGACCAGCAAGGAAGGGTATTACTATGGCGAGACAAGGGATGTATATTTTAAAAAGAACGTGGTATTGATAGAGCCAGATGCCAAGATATTAACGGACACCTTGCTTTATAACCTAAATACTTCCAAATCAACTTTTGTAGCCCCTACCAAAATATACAATGGCAAACGGACGATAACTACCACTGATGGCTATTTCGACACCAAAACCCAGCAGGGGTATTTTGGCAAGCGCACTTTGATAGATGACAGTACTTATACTTTTGCCGCCGACAAAGCCGCCATTGACGAGCAGACAGGCCTTAGCGAATACCAAGGCAATGCCGTGTACAGGAGCAAAGACACAGTGGGCGGCTACGATTTAATAGCTGGCAACATTAAGGTAAATAAAAAAACAGGTTCTATTTTAGCCACAAAAAAACCAGTCTTGTTTATTAAACAGGCCAAAGACACTATTTATGTAAGTGCCGATACGCTCTATTCCAGCAAGTTGTCGCAATTGATAAAAAGCAGGCTAGTGCCATTGGTTCGGGAAAGTATTAAACCTGCTGTTGTAAAAAAGCCTGCCAGTAAAGACACTGTAAATATAATTAAAAAAACAGCTGACAGCCTTCAACTTGCACAAAAAAGCAACCTTAGAATGCTACATGTAAATGACGAGCTGAAAAATAGCAGGGTTGTTGATTCTTCTTTGGCAATGGCAAATAAAGATAGCACCATTGCCAAAAAACTAATAGATACTACCCATCATGTATCGCTTACCATTTATGGTGATAGCAGTAGAAGTAAAAAAAAGATGGGTGATAGCTTGAATACCAACCTTTCAACACTTATTACTTTTAAAGATAGCTTAGGTAAAAAAACAGCAGACAGCAGCAAGGCAACTGTAAAAAAAGCAAGGAAAACACCAGCATTTT
Source organism: Parasediminibacterium schistidii (assembly GCF_046546515.1). Taxonomy (NCBI): domain Bacteria; kingdom Pseudomonadati; phylum Bacteroidota; class Chitinophagia; order Chitinophagales; family Chitinophagaceae; genus Parasediminibacterium; species Parasediminibacterium schistidii. The sequence continues at coordinate 2,477 of NZ_JBKHKJ010000033.1, forward strand.
TCTTTGACCCATCAATATACCTAGATAGTTCAAAGGCTTTGAAAGACACGAACAACGACCGCTTTTTTGAAGCCTACAACAACGTGAAGATATTTTCCGACTCGATGCAGGCTGTGGCAGACAGCATGTTTTATTCCTTGGAAGACTCTACTTTCCGCCTGTTTAAAAACCCTGTAGCATGGGCACAAAACAACCAGGTAACAGGCGACACGATGCTGCTGTTCCTTGCCAACAAAAAACCAGAGCGGCTATCTGTATATGAAAATGCTATGGCCATAGAAAAAGCAGGGGCAAGCTATTTCAACCAAGTAAAAGGCAATAGCATCAATGCCTATTTTTTAAGAGGCAAGATGGATCACCTGCGGGCAAAGGGCAATGCAGAAACGGTATATTATGGCCAAGACGAACGCAAAAGATTTATAGGGGTGAACAAGGCTAATTGCGATATTATTGATATGTACTTTGAGCAAAAGAAAGACGAGTCCAGCCCGCAACGCATTGTGCTGCGCAACAACCTCACTGGCACTGCCTACCCCATGGGGCAAATAAACTATGAGGAATTAAAGCTCCGCAACTTTAAATGGCTTGATGCAAACAGGCCTAAGACCAAGTTTGATATTTTGGCGAATTAAGAAGTGTTCTTTTTTCCACAAAGACTCAAACGCTCAAAGTGGAAAAGAGTTTTAAGGGAAGAAAAAAAGAAAAAAGAAGATTAAATGATATTATCAATATCATTTAACTTCTTTTTCTTAGTGTTTTTTATGACTTTGTAGCTAAAAAAAATAGACAATGGGAAAGTGCTAATACGGTATTTCACTCACCGCAAACTTGTCCGTTTTTTCAGCCCCGGTAATATCCCCTTTGCAGCGTATTTGTATTTGCAGGTTGGTAATCCATTCGCTACATTCTCTTTGGTACAAAAATTCGTTTACTTCGCCAATCAAGCCCATTACATCTGTGTATGTGCCTTCCAATACAGTTGCAAATGGCCCGACTTCATACTTTACGTTGGATTGCTGGATAATAGCAATGGCTTCATCTACCCATTCATAAGGGTGCTTGTCCGTTACAACGGGGATTATTTGTATGCTTGCATTGATGATATAGTTGTGCATCTTAGGTAATTGATAAATGATAGGTGATAATTGACAATTTGATAGGGATTAAGTACTGAAATATCAATTATCAATTACTTCCGTTCCTATTATAGATTCAAGATTTATGGTGCCAAATACATGCGGGAAGGCTATGTTTAAAGATGGGGCTATTTCATATTTCAATGGATTGGCCAATTTTTCTGGCTGTATTACCAACTTCACCAAATTGGTTTGCCCAGCAAAAAAGCGTTCCAGTGTGCCTTTTACTTGCTCATCGGTGCTGCAATGGATAAAACCTTCAATAGCCAATGAAGCAGCCTCGTAATAGCCTTTTTCCTTGGCAGCTTCCCATGCTGCTTGCGTAGTAATATGGTAAATAGGTGCTTCCTTAGCGATAACCCTTGGTAACCTGTTTTCCAGTATCATAAAGTCCACCAATACCATTGCAGTAATGGCTTCCAAAACCACTGGCACACGCAGGGCAATACATAAATCGTGGCGGCCTTTGATAGAAAAACTTTCTACTTCGTTCGTGTTCCAATTAAGCGATTGCTGTTCTTTTGGTGTAGAGGACGTAGGCTTAATGGCAATACGGAAAACAAACTCATTGCCATTGGTAATGCCACCCACTGCACCGCCAGCATGGTTGGTGGCTGTTTTGCCTGCTGCATCTATAATAGCATCGTTATGCTGCACGCCAAACATCTTTGCAGCCTCAAACCCAGAGCCAAATTCAATGCCTTTTACGGCAGGTATGGCAAAAGCAGCATGAGCCAGCAACGATTCGATAGAATCGAAAAAATGCTCGCCCAAGCCAAGGGGCAGCCCGTTTACTTTACAGTCAACAATGCCGCCAATGCTGTCTTTTGCATCAATGGCTTTTTGCAAGCCTTTTTCCAAATCTTGCTCCCCCCCTATTTCTAAGATGGTGCTTTTTACCTCAATGCCTTTCAATAGCTTTTTTGCTATCACGCCAACAGCTACAAGGCAAACAGTTAAGCGGCCGCTGAAATGCCCGCCGCCACGGAAGTCCTCAAAGCCACCATATTTCTGGTGGGCAACAAAGTCTGCATGACCTGGGCGAGGAAAATCCCGCTGTTTTTGATAGTCAGATGAGCGGGTATTGTTGTTTTCAAAAATAATGGTGATGGGTGCACCAGTGGTGTACCCATTGAAAATGCCGCTTTTAAAAATAGGCAAATCTGTTTCCTGCCGTGGGGTAGTGCCTTTTTGCGTGCCGCCTTTGCGGCGTTCTATATCTGGCAGAAAGTCATGTACGCTAAGTGCCAAGCCCGCAGGGCACCCGTCAATATTAACGCCAGCACATTCGCCATGCGACTCACCAAAAATGTTTACCCTGAAAATCCGTCCGAATGAATTCATTGTTTATAATAATAATGTTTGAATAGCTGCTGAATCGTAAATATTGTGGAAGCCTTTTGTTTTAAGGCCCTTAATTAAAGATTTATCCCCAGACCAAAGAATGGCATCCAAGTAAATAGTTGTAGCAACAAAGGCTGCATCATCTACGTCAATATCTTTTACTAAATCATAAGCGATATTAATAATAGGCGGACGAAGGTTTTTTGCTTCAATAATCTGCGTACGATTTATTAAATCTTGTTTTAAGGATAATATTTCTGTCTCCGTTAACCGGGAAAGCTTAATTAATTTTTGATGATGATTTTGAAGTTCTGCTAATGTCCTTTCCGCTATAAAAAAAGAATTAGAAATATATAAAGCATTGAATAACCCACTTATTGTTCCTGCTGGCTTAATAAGAATACTAAAAAGTATATTAGTATCAACTACAATTTTCATTTGTGTTCTATCCCAGCTTGTTTTAAAAGTTCATTTGTGTAAGGCCTTCTTTCTTTTTTTACTTGCAGTAATAATTCCTCCATTTCCGAGCCTTCCTCCACGTCAAAAAAATATTTAGATTCTTTTTTAGGTGCCTCCACAGCATCAATCAACCTTTGTACATCGCTGTTGTATTCCGATTTAGGTATCCTTACCACTATTTCGTCTGCTAATATTTCTACTGACATACCATATATTTTAGTCAAATTTACAATAAATACCAATATAAGTTTTATTGGCTCTTGCCCCGGGTGCATTTCAAAACTTCGCTAATTGTTTATCCTAAAATAGCTGTACCTACTTTACCCCTTAGAAGCGTTACTGGGCTGATACATCTTTTTTTACCCTTTTTGGAGGCATTGCCACCCTTTGTTTGGCAGGGTATTTTGCCCCTAATTTTAAATTTTAGGCCTTCCGTGAACATAACTCATTGAAATACAGCATTTTATGTTTTTTATGAGTGAGTGATTGGTGAGTGTTTTATGAGTGAAAAATGAGTGATTTGTGAGTATTTTGTGAGTGAAAAGTGAGTGATTTGTGAGTGAAAAGTGAGTGGTTTTCGTGTTTTTTTGAGTGGGAAATGTACATATTATAACTTTTTTATTTTGATGTTAAAAATAGTGCCACAAGGCTAAGGACGTATGCTAGCACAACTAGTTCGTTTGGGAGCCTGACTGTGACAAAGAGCGCCATGTACTGTAAAATTGGGAATAATTTACGGGATATTGAAAAGCACAATCCTATATGGGGGAAATATGCCCCCATGAGCATCCCAAATTTCCCCCTATATGGGGGCAAATTTCCCCCATATAGGAATTTTATTTTGGGCTTTATACATATCCATGCCAACTTTATATTAAAATAGGAACTAGCCACATTAGCTTTAGCTCTTTCACCAGCTGGTATATCGCTAGGGAAAATGATAATCCACCATCAAAATCTTATCAGTTTCTTATCAATAAATTATTATTCCATTATCACTGCACTATCATTTTACTATCAATAAACTATCATAAAATTCACATAAATTATCATAAAAAACGAGGCTTAAAAAACATAAATAATTGAATATCAATGAGTTATAGGCAAAAAGATAGATTCTAAAAAAAATAAATCACGGAAAAAGAAGAAAAAATCCATTTCCAATCTTCGCTTAGTTCTTCAATTTTCCCTCTTTGTTCTTGCCCCCCCTCCCTTTGGAGAAGGTTGGGGTGAGGTGTCATTTTACCTTATCCATGCACAAAAACAAGAATTTATTTTCCACGGCTTCTATCCTTGCTTTTGTTTGGTATAGGATATTTACTTGTTCTTCCTTTATTGTTTTTGAAAAAACGGACTTCAAATTAGCGGTGCTGACTTTTTTTATAGAGTCGAAACAATAAGTAATGCCCTCTACGTCATTGCTTATCTTATCAGCAATACTCTGGTCTATCAGCAATATCTTTTCCTTGTAATTAGTCAACCGCAGGTACAAAGAATCTGCATTGTTCAAAGAAGTGTCCCCATCCAATTGTGTACGGAATGTTTCTAAATGACGATGGATTTCATCGGAAGGATAGTTATGCAGGTAAACCACTTTCACCAACCAGAACCTTGCTTCTGGTGAATTGTCCTCATTCCTTAACTTTTGAAGCACTTTTATGTAAAAGCTATCGTTGCTTGCCTTTAACCTGATGTTAACAAGCGAAAGGCTATCATTCTGGGTATCAAGCGACCTTATGGCATTTACTTGGTCTTCTTTGCTTGAAGAACAAGCATACATGAAAATGATAAATAAGAAGAATAAGTATATTGTCATTTTCATGGTTCGCTACATTAATCCCTCAAAATAACTGATATTTTACAAAAAAATGGATACCAATGCGCCTATCTGTTCAATATGCTTATAAAAATTGGGGTACGACTTATTCACGGCATCTGCTTCTTCAATCGTTACTTCACCACTTGCAGGTAAAGCTGCTACTGCACAGGCCATGGCAATACGGTGGTCGTGGCGGGAATGCACTGTTGCACCCTTCAAACCATTCCCCCCATCTATAATCATTAAATCACCCTGCAAAATAATTTCAACTCCCAATTTAGCAAATTCCTGTTGCAGGGTTATGCCCCGGTCGCTTTCCTTGTGTGCCAAGCGGCTTACGCCTTCAATTACTGTTTTGCCATGGCAATAAGCAGCAAGGGCTACTAATGGCGGGAACAAATCTGGGCAATCCGTAGCATCGAAATGAAAGGCTTTTAAACCATCTCCTCCAATTCCTAAAGGGGGGCAGGCAACTTCTATTTGTTTTTCCTGAACAGATAAGGTACAGCCACAATCTTGCAATGCTTCCAAAATCTTTTTATCGGCCTGGGTAGAAAATACGTCCAGGCCTTTCACCGTAATGTCCCCGGCAATAGCACCTGCTACCAAAAGGAAAGCTGCACCGCTCCAATCGCCCTCTACCGTGTAATCAATCGTGGCTTTTTGCTTGGCAGTATCTAATGGCTTGATGGTAAAGCTTTCATAATGGTTGTTGACAATGGCGTAACCAAATTCTGTCAATACTTTTAAGGATAGGTCAATATAAGGCTTGCTTTTTAAGTCGGTAACTGTAATAGTTACCTCTTCTTTGGCAGAAGCTGCAAAGGCAAACAATAAACCAGTTAAAAATTGTGAACTTAAAGAACCATCAACCGTAATGGCTGCGGGTGCTAGCGGGCCTTGTATATGTAAAGGTAGCTTGCCGCTATTGGAAGTAATATGTACACCTAGTTGTGGCAGCACAGTATCAAAAAAATCCATTGGCCGAGTAAGTAGGCTGCCTTTCCCAGTGATGGTAATTGGCTTGCTTGATAAAGCCGCAATTGGCGTGAACATCCTGATGCCTAAGCCGCTTTCGCCACAATTAACAGTCAATGCTTCATTAGAAGTGCCTAGCATACCTTCGGAATTAACAATCAGCTTATCGGCTTCTTCCTGAATGGTTGCACCTAAGTCCTGTATCATCTTAATGGCCGCAAGGTCGTCATTAGAAATACCAGGGTTTTGGATTACCGTTTGACCAATATGCAGCAATGCTGCTGCACAAGCCCTTTGCATAGAACTTTTAGAAGCAGCTGCCGTAATTGTGCCTTTCAGTTGTGATGGTTGTATGGTTACAATCAATGTATTAAGATTAAAATGCCTGAATAATATTTTCTATTTCTATAATAGGTATCTGGCGGATAACGCCTTTGCCAATGGCTTCCAGCAAAATATAGTTGATGGTGTTTTGCTCCCGCTTTTTGTCCATTTTCAACGTGACTATGGCTTTTGCTTTGTCAAACGGGTAGCTTGTGGGCAAGCCATAGTTTGCCAATACAGTTGTTACTTCCTCGGTTTGCTGGAAACCCAATAATTGGCTAGACATTAAAGAAGCATACGCCATGCCAATAGCCACAGCCTGCCCATGGTACAATTGATATTCGTTTTCTATGGCGTGGCCAAGGGTATGACCAAAATTCAGCAGTTTCCTTTCGCCTTGTTCAAATTCGTCATGCTGCACAACGGTTGTTTTCAAGCGGGCATTGCGTTCTACTATTTCGGCCAAAAGCGTTTTATCTTGCTGGAAATTAGCCAATGTATTTGCTTTTAAAATATCAAACATGGCAGCATCTTTTATGCAAGCGTGCTTGATAATCTCGGCAAATCCATTACTCCAATCTGCATCGGTTAATGTACTTAGCAGGCTTACGTCGTACAATAAAAACTTTGGCTGGCGTATGATGCCTACCATGTTTTTGTAAATGCCCACGTCTATGCCATTTTTACCCCCAATGCTTGCGTCAACCATAGCCAACAAAGTAGTGGGTACAAAACCAAATGCAATGCCACGCATGTAAATACTGGCAACATAGCCCGTCATGTCGGTAACTACACCCCCGCCAATACCTACCAAAGTTGTTTTCCTGTCTGCTTCCAGCGCAATAAGTTGATTGATGATGCCATCAACGGTTGGCTGGTTTTTGTGTTGCTCCCCCGAAGGCACTACTATTTTCTTGAAACCAGCATACTTTGCATGATGGAGCGCATCAATAGTTTCATCGGTAATAATAATGGTGTTATCTAAAGTTACAATCTCCTTTAGTTGCTGTATAGAAGCATCGAAATAATAGTCAACAGAAGCAGTTGTAAATTGGAATGTTTGTTTTTTCATGCACCGTAAAATTCTACATTGTGTTAACCCACCCCTATCCCCTCCGAGGAGGGGAGTGTTCTGCACCTTGTCCACCAATTACCAAGAATATTTTGTGCCAATTTTCGCTAAGTTCTTCTCTTGAGATGGGGTATGGGTTTATCAGAACTGCTCGGATGGCTGCTGCTTAGTATATAAATTTCCCTGTCTTTTTTGAAAGACAGGGAAACTTTATGATGTAACGAAAAAATTAAGCGTTCATAATCTTGTTCTGATGGTTTATGCTTTCCATGTGCACGGCATCCAAATACTTGGTGATGAACTCTTTGCTCAAGCCCAATTTATCGCCTTTTGCAGTAGCCCTTTCCAATATCTCGTTCCAACGGTTGGTTTGCAAGATGGTAATGTTGTTGTCTTTTTTGTATAGGCCAATTTTTTCAGACACTTTTATGCGTTGCCCTAAAATCTGCATCAATTCATCATCAAGCTGGTCAATTTGCTGGCGCAATTTTTCTAGTGCTGCATGGTATTCAGCAGAAGCCGTGTCCTCTTTCCTCCAGCGGATACTGCCAATCATTTCACCCAGCTTGGCTGGGGTAATTTGTTGCTTGGCATCGCTCCAGGCATGGTCTGGGTCAACATGGCTTTCTATAATCAAGCCATCAAAATCTAAGTCAATCGCTTTTTGCGCTACTTCCAATAAAATATCACGGCGGCCACAAATATGGGACGGATCGTTTATCATCATTAATTCTGGGTGGCGGCGTTTCATTTCAATAGCCAAATGCCACATGGGGGCATTCCTGTATTCAGTGTTGCCGTAGCTGCTGAAGCCCCTGTGTATCAACCCTATTTGCTTGATACCCGCTTTTGCAACACGCTCTACTGCGCCTATCCACAATTCCAAGTCTGGGTTGATAGGGTTTTTTATCAATACAGGTACATCCACGCCACGCAAAGCATCAGCTATTTCCTGAACGCTGAATGGGTTTACGGTTGTCCTAGCACCCAGCCACAAGATATCCACGTCAAAATGCAAAGCATCTTCTACTTGTTTTGCAGTGGCTACTTCCACGGCTACTGGCAGGCCAGTTATTTTTTTAGCGGCTTGCAACCAAGGCAAACCTTTGGTGCCAATGCCTTCAAAACTTCCTGGGCGGGTACGGGGTTTCCATATACCTGCCCTCATTACATCTACTACACCTGTGGCAGCCAATCCTTGGGCTGTTGCCAATACTTGTTCTTCTGTTTCTGCGCTGCATGGGCCACTGATAATCAATGGCCTTTTTACCCATGCTTGCTGCGTAACCTCTTTCATTGTTGGGGCTGCGGTTGTTGCTTGCATCTCGTTAATTATTAATATGTTTTTAAATTCTATTTTATTGTAAACTTACAAATTTACCACGGGTTGCACCCGTGGCTACTTTTGTTCAACCCTTTCAGGGTTATTGGTGCAATCACCTATATTTCAGGTATTATCATATAGGAGAAGTTATTTTGAAACCGTTATTTTCAGGCTTCAAAAACCTTATGGGGTTTAAAGTGATTTACAAACTGCAAATAGCTAAAATTCCTAATTTATAATCCCTAATTATTTATTATCGGCTATTCGCATCGTTCATCCTAATCCTTCTTCCTTTATAGTTTTTACCATCCAGGCAACGGATCATCTGGTGCGATGCGCCTTCTTCTACTTCTACCCAGCTATTCATGTCTTTCATGTCTATCCTGCCCAGTACTTCTTTTTTCAAGTCGCTCATGTCCAGTATAAACTGCACAAAGCTCGCTTTGTAAAAACCGTCTTTGGTGCCAAGGTTCACAAACAACCGTGCATATCCTGCAGTTGCAGTGTTGCCACCGCCATAAGCAGGCCTTTCACCACGCTCGCTTCTTTCGTTTCGTCCACCCCTTTCACGCTCACGACCACCGCCAGCAGGAGCATTCCTGTCAGCATAGTCGCGGGTGCGTGGTTGCCTGCCTGCATCACGAAGATTTAAATCTTCTGCGTTTTCGTAATATTTCAAGAAGCGATCAAACTCCACGGCAGCCATCCTTTGCAATATTTCTTCTTTGCTTACATCTGCAAATTTTTCTTGCAGCATTGGCAAGAAAGTATCGTAATCGCCATGGCTAATATCTGTTTCCAGTATTTTATCCATTACTGCATAAAACTGCTTGCGGCAAACATCCTTGCCAGTAGGCACATCTACCCTGTTGAAAGTAGATTGTATCAAACGTTCAATGGCTTTCAATTTAAAAGTTTCACGGGCGTGAACAATGCTCATGCAGATACCTGTATTGCCCGCACGGCCAGTACGGCCACTACGGTGTGTATATACTTCTATATCATCCGGTAATTCGTAGTTAATAACGTGGGTGATGCCTTGCACGTCTATGCCACGGGCGGCCACATCTGTAGCAATTAGCAATTGCAGAGTTTTGTCCCTGAATTCGCCCATTACTTTATCTCGTTGTGCCTGTGTCAAATCGCCATGCAAAGCGTCAATATCGTATCCCTCACGGGTTAGTTTCTCGGCAATATCCTGTGCGTCAACCTTAGTCCTTGTAAATATGATACCATAAATGCCAGGGTTAAAGTCAATCAACCTTTTCAAGGTTTCATAACGATGTTGTGCCTGGGTAATATAATATTGGTGGTCAATGCTTTTGTTGCCACTGTTTACCTTGCCTACTGTTACTTCAAAAGGCTCGTTCATGTACTTTTTACTCACCTTCCTTATTTCGGGTGGCATAGTGGCACTGAACAACCAAGTGCTTTCACGTTTAGGCGTGTTTTGCAGTATAAACTCAATATCGTCTTTAAAGCCCATGTTCAGCATCTCATCAGCTTCGTCCAATACAACATATTTAATTTGCTCAAGGTTAATAGCCTTGCGTTCAATCAAGTCAATCAATCGACCTGGCGTAGCTACTACTATTTGCACACCACGTTTCAAGTCCCTGATTTGTAGCCCAATACTTGCACCTCCGTAAACAGCTACAACAGAAATGCCCTTCATGTGCTTTTTGAACAATTCAATCTCGTTCACGATTTGCATGCACAATTCCCTTGTGGGGCAAACAATCAATGCTTGGGGAAAGCGGTCTTCCTCTTTAATTATATGTAGCAATGGCAGCCCAAATGCTGCTGTTTTACCAGTACCTGTTTGTGCTAAGCCAATAAAATCTTTTGTGCCTGAAAGCAATACCGGTATCGCCTTTTCTTGTATCTGTGTTGGGTTCACATACCCCAACTCCGACGTTGCCTGTATCAATCTGGCATCTAAACCCAACTCTTCAAAAGTCATCATGTATTTTTAAAATTTGCGGCAAAAGTAACTTAATTATAGCCTTTACCCGTTTTTTGTTTGTATTAATCTGATATTTAAACCAAAAACCTTACGAAAAGGGCTACAAAACTATTAGATTTGTGGCTAAAATGACTGTTAATTTAGTAAATTGAGCACGCAAAATGAAGTTTAACCACAAGGCTCACAAAAGATTTTAACAAAGGACACAAAGTAAAATACGCCATATTTAGCTGGCACGATACCACGAGTGGTGTACTTTGTGTTTCCTATTCCTTGTGTACCTTGTGGTAAAAAAACAAAAAAGAAAATGATTTTATCAGATAAACGAATTTTAGAAGAAATAGCCACAGGCAGCATCAAAATAGTGCCTTATTCACGGGAATGCCTTGGTAGCAACAGCTATGATGTGCATTTGGGCGACTGCTTAGCTACTTATGATGCAGACGAACTGGACGCAAAAAAGCACAACACCATCACTTATTTTGACATCCCGGAAGAAGGCTTTGTTTTGCAGCCATCCTCTTTTTACCTAGGCGTTACGGCAGAATATACAGAGACCCATGCCCATGTGCCTTTTTTAGAAGGCAAGTCAAGCACGGGCCGCTTGGGCATTGATATTCATGCCACGGCTGGCAAGGGCGATGTGGGTTTTTGTGGCAACTGGACGCTTGAAATATCCTGCAAAAAACCTGTAAGGGTATATAAAGGGATGCCTATCGGGCAACTTATTTATTTTCCGGTAGATGGGGAGATAGAAGAGAAATACAACCAAAAGAAGAATGCAAAATACAGTGGGCAGCCCAACAAGCCGATAGAAAGCATGATGTGGAAAAATAAGTTTTAGAATTTAGCCAAAAGGCAAGAAAGGATAATTGAAATGATTATTAATCCGATGTAAGTTTGGTTAATCTGCCACGAGGCTCGGAAAACACAAAGAGGCACAAAGTTTTAAAGGAAGAAAGAAAGAATAAAAGAAGAAAAATTTTACATTGGGTACTACATAATTACAGCGTGTGCAGCACATCAAGGGCGTGTGCAATACGCCCCTACTCGCTCAACTGGTATATTTCCCTGATGTTGCGGGCAAGGCCATCGTAATCCAAGCCATACCCCAGCACAAACTTGTTGGGGATGGTGATACAGCAATAGTCTATATGCACAGGATATTTTTGTGCATCTGGTTTATGGAGTAGCACCGCTATTTTTAAAGAAGCTGGTTGCTGGTTAATCAATTGTGGCAAAAAAGCATTGAGGGTTTTGCCAGTGTCTATAATATCTTCTAAAATAACCACGTGCCTCCCGTTCAAATCGGTATCTAACCCTATGGCAGTAATAACATGTCCGGTAGATTGCGTGCCTTTGTAAGAAGCCAGCTTGATAAAACAAATTTCCGCTTCTATTGTCAACTCTTTGAACAAGTCGGAAGCGAACATGAAAGACCCATTCAATATCACGATAAAAAGCGGGGTTTTGCCAGCATAATCCTCATTTAGCTTTACCCCTAGTTCTTTTACCTTATTCAAGATAGTTGCCTCTGGTATAAAGGGTACAAATTGCTTGTCCAAAACAGTTATCACGCTCATATCAATGATGATTTATTTTTTATAATAAACAGGCTTTGCAATTTATTTAGAAAGCCCGTAAGTAGCGACTGGCCTCAATAAAATTTTGTCCCCGATGTTTACAACACTCTCCTTTTTTAGTTTATTATATTCTAATATTTTATCTAGCCTTACGCCTTCTTCTTGGCTTATTTCATGCAGGTTTTCATTAGCCTTGGCTATATGGGTTTCTGTATTCCCTTTTGTTTGCTTTTTTTCTAGGAAAATAAGTTGTGCGGCATTGGTTACGTCCACATCTTCCATTTCATTAAATTCCAGCAATTTAGACAATGAAATGTCGTATTGCTTGGCCAAAGACAATAAACTATAACCTTCTTCCACATAAACCACTTTTGCATGGTTTATAGCAAACACACCAACAGGGTAACTTGCTTTGATGCTGCTATCAATAGATTTCTTGTCAATTGTAAAATTTGGGTTTGTAATCACAACAGAATCCTCACCTTTTTCAACAACTGGCTTTGGTTTTTTAAAAGCAGCATGGGCAGTAACAGGGATGGTTAATTCACCCAAAACAGTATCTTTGACCATGTCTGTATCGGCAGCAATTTTTGCAGGCTGGGTTGTTGTTGCTAAGCTATTGTTATTGTCAGACGGTTTATTATTTAATGCCAGCAAAGTATATTGGTTCAGGTTGTAGTCGTCAATAATTTTAATTAATTTCTGCGGGTAGTCTTTCTCGGTGGCATACCCTGCTTTTTTAAGCCCCTTAGCCCATCCTTTGTAGTCGGTAGGTTTTAGCAAAAACAAAAAACTATATGGCTCACGGGTTTTAAGGAAATTGGAATGATCCTTATAACTTTCGGCAGCGGAGGGATAACTCCTGAAACACTCTTGCTTTTCATCATCATCATGGTAAACTTTGTCGCCAGTCCACTCAGTTTTACATTTTATGCCAAAATGGTTGTTGCTGGTTTTGCACAATTCACCTTGCCCACAGCCGCTTTCTAATAAGCCTTGAGCCAAAGTGATAGATGCTGGCACCCCGCTACGCTGCATTTCCGCCATTGCAATATCCTTGTACCTATCAATATAAGCGCTTACATTTTCTTGTTGCTGAGCATTTGCTACCATTACAAATCCACAAAAACACCATACCAATATTTGCTTCATCACTATTTCTTTTTTATTAATAACAACCCATCACGCACAGACAGCAACACATTTTCTGTACGGGGGTCGGCGGCCACATGCTTGTTGAAAGCATCAATGGCAATAGCATTTTTGCCTTTTAAAGGCTGCTCAAGCACCTGGCCATGAAAAAAAACATTATCGGCAATAATCACGCCTTTTTTGCTGAGCAAAGGTACTACCAATTCATAATAATCGATATAACCTGTTTTGTCGGCATCTATAAACACCAAGTCCCAGTTGTGGGTCAATTGGGGGATTATAGATAACGCTTCACCGATATGCAAATGTATTTCCTTCTTTTGTTTTGATTGGTTAAAATATGATTGTGCGGTTTGGGCATCGGCATCCCGCAGTTCTATTGTGTGCAGTTCTCCGCCGTATTGCAAGCCCTTAGCGAGACACACAGCACTGTACCCTGTAAAAGTGCCTATTTCCAGCACGTATTTTGGCTGCAACATTTGGCTTACAAATGTTAAAAACTGCCCTTGCACTTTGCCGCTAAGCATGTGTGCCTTGGGGTGCTTGGCACTTGTTTGCTCGTATATCAGTTGCAGCAATTCATCTTCATCTGATGTTATTGCATAGGAGTATGCCTCTGCTAAAGGGTGTATAATGTCCATTTGTTATTGAGATAAAGCCCCCATTCCCTAAAGGGGGAATAGGAGGAGAGTAAATTAATTTTTATTTACTTTTTGTTAGAACTCACCCCCCTCTCCGAAGGCGAGGGGATGCCAGGCCCCTACAAAAAGCAAGAACTTTGTTTTTGTACTTTGTTTTAATTTAAAAGGTGTTCTAAATTTCCAATTTCTGCTTCGAAATAGCCAGCAGTCCCAAAAAAGTAAGCAACCCATTGATGATTAACAATTCCAACCCTATTTCAAAATTGCCAAGCAATAGCTGCTGGTATTTATCGATAAAAAAACAAACAACAGGAGATAAAACGCATACAAAAGGCACCCATTTGTCTTTTACCTGCTTTTTTGTAAGGATACTGTAAGCAAACAAACCCAGCAATGGCCCATAAGTATAAGCCGCTACTTTTAGTATCACGGAAATCATGCTGGGATTGTTGCACCATTTATACACCATTACAAAAAACAAAAAAATGATTGCAAAGGAAATATGAACAGTCTGGCGTATTGCTTTTTGTTTTGCCTCACTTAGCCCTTCCTTTTTATGAATACCCAAGATATCAATGCAAAAAGAGGATGTAAGTGCGGTGATAGCCCCATCGGCACTAGGGAACAATGCCGAGATAAGCGCAATGATAAAAATAATGGCCACAAATGATGGCATATAGCCCAATGCAATGGTTGGGAACAACTTATCGCCAACAGCCGCAATATGTTGCTGCCCAGCAAACAAGTACAACAACCCACCTAAAAACAGGAACAGCAATATTACTACCATCATGACCAAGGCCATCGTCATCACGTTTTTCTGCGAGTCGCCCAGTTTTTTCACGGAAATATTTTTCTGCATCATTTCCTGATCCATGCCTGTCATGGTAATGGTGATAAATGCCCCTGCCAATACCTGTTTCATAAAAAACATTTTGCCATATGGATTGGTAAAAAATATTTTGGTGTACCCCTTCTCCCCCATTGCCGCAATGCTTTGCCCAAAACTAAGGTGCATGATTTGCAATATATATACCACGCAAACAACTAAGCCACCAAGCATACAGGTTGTTTGCAGCGTGTCTGTCCACACAATTGTTTTTACGCCCCCTTTGAATGTGTAAAGGATAATCATGGCGAGTATAATGAGGGTTGTTAACCAAAACGGCACACCAAAGCTTGATAGTATTGCATCCTGCAAAATACGCACAACCAAATAAAGCCTTGCAGTAGCCCCCAGCGTGCGGGAAAGGATAAAAAACGAAGCACCTGTTTTGTAGGATGCTTCACCCAACCTTGTACTTAAAAAATGATAGATAGAAGTTAGCTGCAACCGATAATACAATGGTAAAAGCACGTAAGCAATCACCGCATAGCCCAATAAATAACCTAATGTAACTTGGAAATAGGCAAAACTATCTTTTGCAACCCCACCTGGCACGCTTACAAAAGTTACGCCGCTAAGGCTGGTGCCAATCATGCCAAAAGCTACCAGCATCCAGTTGCTGTTTCGGTTGCCGATAAAAAATGACTCGTTGTTGCTACCACGGCCTGTGTACCAGGCAACTGACAATAACACTAAAAAATAAACAACCACAAAGAAAAACAACAAAAGTGGGTTCATGTGCCAATAAAATATTAGGCTTGCAAGATAAACGTTGTTAGTAACAAAGCTTTATAGGGTTTTGAACGGGTGTATAAAAATTTTTCGCTTTTTTATAAAAAAAAGCAACCTAATGCAACCTCACCCCTCCCTAAAGGCAGGGACAATTTCTCCAAAAGTAGTTGGCAAGAAAAGAATATTTATACATTTTTAATCATATCAATATACAAGTTATTTTTATTAAAATAGTTTCAGTTTTGCTAATTTTGAGCCTTTTATGTCGTTCTTGATTTTTTTTAAAATCCTCACAACTTTTGTAAATGATTGATTATTAATAACATTAGAGAATTTTTAGTAGAAAAAAAAGTATCATTTTATGAAAATTTACTATCATTTATTGATAGTAAACTGATAGTAAACTAATCATTTTATGATAGTAAAGTGATAATTTATTGATAAGGAATTATAATACCTTAATTTTTAAAACTACTATTTTAATATTAGCAAAAAAAGAACTACGATACTGCCGCCGGGACAATAGTTTTGTAAATGCTTTGTATCTGGTGCATTTATACACCAAAGATAAGGTTTTTCTAAATTAGGGCATGTTTCTTGACAAATTAAAAAAAGGAAGCTCAGCTAAAAACTCCTATACAACCAATTGGCCACGAATGCACAAATAGTACTAATTTTACATATAAATTGGTTGTTTCTAGCTAAACATCAGTTGTTTATCGGGAGACTTTTTTGCACCGTTTGAACAATATAAAGGTTATAAAATCAATCGATTTTTTAACATTAACACAAAATAGGTAGAAAGTTAAAAATAAATTTGGCTATGTGTGATAAAAAAGCAAATTTCGTAGCGAATTTAAATGTGTACATTTTACACATTAATTAAAAAAACAAAAAAGCTTGTCAATGAAACACTTATTTACACTACTTGCCATGGCGCTGTTAGCAACCTCTATCCGTGCACAGGAATTGAGTACTTCCCCTGCATTTGTTACCGAAGCCTCTACGCCTATTACAATTACATTAGATGCTACAAAAGGAAATGCAGGCCTGCTGAACTATGCAAATACTTCAGACATATATGTACACATGGGCGTGATTACCAACAAAAGTACATCGTCTTCCGATTGGAAACATGCGCCTTTTACCTGGGCTACTACTCCCACTACAGCCCATGCCACTTATCTTGGCTCCAATAAATGGTCTTTTACCATTACAGGTGGCCTACGTTCTTTTTTTAGCATGACGGATGCAACAGAAACCGTACAAAAAATAGCAATCCTATTTAGAAATGGTGCTGGCTCTACTGTGCAGCGGAATGCTGATGGCAGCGATATGTACATACCCGTATATACAGCTGGTGGTTTGAATGTTAGGATAGACAACCCATTTAAGCAACCTCTGTATTTGCCAGTGATAGAAACGCTCACAAAGAAAGTAGGCGATGCAATTACTATCACAGCAAACGCATCGGTATCATCTACAATAAATCTATACTTAAATGGAAGTTTGTTAGCAACACAAACTGGTGCAACAACTGCAACAACAACAACTAATATAGCTGTTTCTGGCAACCAAACCATCATTGCACAAGCAACAAGCGGTGGCACAACAGTAAGCGACACAGTAACTTTTGTGGTAGCTAGTGCCAACACAGTGGCCGCTTTGCCAGCTGGCACTGTTGATGGTATTAATTACGACCCTAATGACAACACCGTAGCTACAATGGTTTTATATGCACCATCAAAAAACAATATTTTTGTATTAGGCGATTTTAACAACTGGGCACAGTCTGCAAATTACCAGATGAATATTACCCCCGATGGCAATAGGTATTGGCTAAAATTGACTGGGCTTACCCCAGGCACTGAATACGCTTACCAATATTTGATTGACGGCAGCCTGAAAGTAGCAGATTACAATACGGAAAAAGTATTGGACCCTTGGAACGACAAGTACCTCGCCGCGGGCACTTACCCAAACTTGAAAGCATACCCAACAGCTGCCTCTGGAATTGTAAGTGTTTTGCAAACTGCAAAACCCGCCTACAACTGGCAGGTAACCAATTTTACAAAACCAAATAAACATAACCTGCTTGTGTATGAGTTGTTATTGCGTGATTTTTCTGCTTCGCAAACCTACCAAGCTGCTATTGATAGCTTGGGGTACTTGAAGAAACTGGGTATCAATTGCATAGAGCTAATGCCAATAAACGAGTTTGAAGGCAATAATAGCTGGGGCTATAACCCAAGTTTTTACTTTGCCCCAGACAAAAACTATGGCACAGAGTACGATGTAAGGAAATTTGTAGATGCATGCCATGCACAAGGTATAGCAGTAGTAATGGATATTGCCTTAAATCACTCTTTTGGGCTTTCGCCAATGGTACAAATGTATTGGGATGCTGCAAATAGCAAACCTGCCGCAAATAACCCTTGGTTTTATACCGATGCACACCATCCTTTCAATGTAGGATATGACATTAACCACAATACCCAAGCTACAAGGGATTTTGTTGACCGAGTAGTAACCCATTGGTTAACCAATTATAAAATTGATGGTTTCAGGTGGGATTTAGCAAAAGGCTTTACCCCTGCTGACATGAACACACAAGATGTGGCCACTTGGAGTGCTTACAGCCAAGGCAGGGTGGATATTTGGAAACGCATTTACGATAAAATGCAAGCAGTAGCTCCAGGTTCTTATTGCATTTTAGAACATCTTGGCGATAATGGCGAGGAAGCAGCTTTGGCCAATTATGGCATGATGCCATGGGGGAACATGTCTAGCCAATATCAACAAAGTGTAATCGGTTATCCTTCTACAAATGCTGATTTGTCTTATTCTTTTGATAGAAGCGGTTATACACAACGCAATTTGGTTGCTTATCAAGAAAGCCATGACGAAGAACGCCTTGCTTACAAACAGTATGCTTATGGTGCCAATTCAGGCATTAAATATGACCTTGCTACACAAATGAAAAGGGATGCTGCTGCTGCTGCTTTGTTTGCCGTAATGCCTGGCCCTAAAATGATATGGCAGTTTGGAGAAGTAGGCTATGATAAAACTATTGGCCTTTGTTCAGACGGGACAACAATAAACCAAAACAGCTGCAAAACAGATCCTAAACCTATTTTGTGGAGCTATTATCAAAATACTTACCGCAAAGGCTTGTACGATGTGTATGCCAAACTGTTTAATATGCGTAACGTGCCTTCATTAGCCCCTACATTTACAGACGGCAGCTTAATGTTTGGTAATCTTGCAACATATAGCTTAAATGGGGATGTTAAGCAATTAACAATATATTACTCCAACATGAGCGTGGTTAGTTTCGCAAATTTGGGTACTGGATCCTCTACCTCCAGTATCAACTTCCCGACTAATGGCACTTGGTATAGGGTGGTTGGTACTGTTGGTAATCCAACTATCACAATTGCAAATAATGCAACAACTTTTACATTGTCGTCTGGGGATTATGCTGTTTTTACCAATATTGATGTAAATGCAGTGCTACCAGTAAGCTGGGTTAGCTTTACGGCACAAAAAGGGCTAAACAATGCTGTGAACCTTGCATGGTCTGTATCCAACGAAATAAACAACAACCACTACGACATAGAACGCAGCACTGATGGCACTAGTTTTTCTTATATAGGATCTGTACCAGCCAGTACCAGCGTGTTTAACGCTGTAACGTACAACTATACGGATATTAGCACCTTGGGAGGCACTGTTTACTACCGCATAAAACAAGTAGATAATGATGGCAAGTACACATTTTCTAAGGTGGTAAGCATTACTGCAGATGCCAGCAAAACTTTATGGCATACCACTTACTCGAACAGTACCATAAAAATAGCAGTGCAGGCAAATGTGAATAAAATGGACGTGGTGCTTTATGATATGTCTGGGAAAGCATTGTATCAACAAACGGCAGCTAAAACTGTTGCTGGCCAGCAAATAAACATACCTGCAAAGCAATTTGCAAAAGGTGTTTATTTGCTCCGCATTCAGGCTGATAACGGCAATAAAACAGAAAAGATAGTAGTAGAATAAAAACTATTGCTTCATACTAAAAAAGGCTACTTCCAACTTGGATGTAGCCTTTTTTATTTTCATGCAGGAAGATTAAAAGGTAATTAAAAAAACATTAACTTGCGATTGTTATGTGTAGCTAACTACCGAAACATAATTGAATGCTTATTTGGAAATGAACAAGAGGCTATTATCTATATTTTTTTACTTTTTTTGTATGGTGTTTGTTTTTTCGAGCATGATACAAGAAAGCTATGCCCAAAAAGGGCATATAACAGGAATAGTAGCAAATGAATTTACCAAAGAACCTATCCGTTTTGCCAGTGTATATTTTAAAAAAGCAGGCTACGGCACTACAAGCGATTCTGTGGGCAAGTTTTCATTGGCAAAAAGCAGCTATAAGGCAGATACATTGGTTATTAAATATGTAGGCTACGAAGCCTATTACAAACCAGCATCCTTGTTTTCAGATACTGCTTGGATTTACTGTTATTTAAAAGATGCTGCGCCGACCGAAGGCGTGATTGTGAAATCGAAATTTAGCAAGGGTCTGCGTTGGTGGCGGGCTATTGTGGCTCATAAACCCAAAAACAATCCCTACCGCTTTGAAAATTACAGTTACGAGTTGTACAACAAACTGGAACTTGACCTGAACAATATTAACAAGGTGAAATTCATGCATAGCAAAATGATGCAACCGTTTAGCTTCCTACTGAACAATATAGACAGCGTAAGTGAAACAAAACCTTTTTTACCAGTGTTCCTTACAGAGTCTTTATCAGACTATTATTATTCCAACAAGCCATACAGGGTAAGGGAAGAAATAAAAGCCGTGGAAACCAATGGTATTAAAAACGAAAGCCTGTTACAATTCATGGGCGGCATAAGCCAAAAGATAAATATATACGAGGACTATGTAAAACTATTTGACAAAGCATTCATCAGCCCCATTAGCAGCATTGGCGATAAATATTACCATTATAAAGGGGCAGACACACAATACATAAACCACGAGCAGTTTTTTCATCTTTTTTTCAACCCGCTTCAGGAGGGAACAAATACGTTTACTGGCGATTGCTGGGTACACAGCAAAACCTGGGCTATTGAAAAAATAAACATCACAGCATCCAGCTCTGCCAGCATCAACTTTGTAAACCGCCTTACCGTGGTACAGGAGTTTGCCCCACTGAATGATAGCACTTGGATGTTTTTCAAGGATAAACTCATTGCAGATTTGTCGCCTTTCCCAAAAGAAAAACTAAGTTTTATAGGCCGTAAAACAGCTACTTATAAAAACATACTGATTAATACCCCCTCTATACAAACTGCCCTTGCCAAAAACAAGAAAAGCGAGGAAGCAATAGTAAGCCCTACGGCAAAGGAAAACACCAGGGCATTCTGGCAGCAAAACAGGCACGAAAATCTAAACGGCAACGAGGTAAAAGTGTATCAAATGATTGATACGCTGAAACAAATGCCTTTGTTTAAAACATATACAACCAGGTTGAAATTTTTAGTTGACGGGTACAAGCAATTTGGCATGATAGAAATAGGCCCTTGGTACAAATGGATAAGCTACGACCAATTGGAACATAGGCGCTTTCGTTTCGATTTGGGTACGACACCTTTATTTAACCAGCATTTACGCCTATATGGCTATCTTGCCTACGGCGTGAGGGATAAAAGGTTTAAAGAAAAATTAGGCTTTAACTACAAAGTAAACAAACACGAAACTTGGTCTATTGCCGGTGCCTATACCAACGACTTAGACAATGGCCGCATACGCTTCAACGATAATGACGAGGCCACAATAGACAATTTTTTCAGCCGCTTCATCAGGCGTAAAGGGATTACGCAGAAATTCATCAACATTGAAAGCTATAAGGTATCGGTAAACAAAGACTGGGAAAACAACTTATCAACCAAACTCAGTTTTAGCAGGAGCAACTATAAAACATATGCCCCACTGCCTTCTAGCAAGTTGTTTGCCAATGGCGACTTGGTTAACTCGGAATTGGGCTTGCACCTGCGCTATGCCCCCGGCGAAAGAAAGATAAGTGGCAAAAGAAAAGACTTTACGATAAAAGGTAAGTTGCCCGTTTTAGAGCTTAACTATGCCATGGCTTTGCCCCATGTTTTCCAATGTGGCTACACCTACCAGAAATACACAGCCATGTTCTCTCAAAACAGTAATATACCACGCTGGGGCACGGTAAGCTATGCCGCTTATGGGGGCAAAATTAATGGCAGCCACATACCTTTTATGCTGCTTGAAGTGCACCCAGGCAATGAAATATATTATTATTCAAAGCAATCATTTAACCTGATGAACCGCTTTGAGTATGTAAGCGACAAGTATTATGGTTTTAATATCGAGCATAATTTTGATAAAAAACTATTCAACCTATTCCCCTTCATGCGCAAAACCAGTATGCGGCAGTTTTGGAACGTAAAAACTGTTTGGGGCAATATGAGCATGGACAACAGGGCCTTCAACCGATTGGAGTTTGGCTCCTACCGCCTAAAAACCCTAAGAGGCAAAAACTATACAGAGGTAGGCACAGGCATAGATAATATTTTCAAGTGCTTTAGGGTTGACTTGGTGTGGCGGTTTGCCCCCCATTTTTCTGGCCCTTCAACCCCTATCCCAACGCCAGACCCATCTGCCCCTAAAGCAATTACCAATAAGGTAATGAACTTTGGGGTATTTGGGAGTTTTAGGTTGCAGTTTTAGTTTTTTTGCCATCTCATAGCCACAAAGGCTCGAAGTAGCACTAAGAAAAAAGGTTTCTACTTACCACATAAGCACATTGTACAACATAGATAAGAAAAAGAAGAGAAAGGAAATATAGTTATTGCCTATTTAAAATTGCTTTTTTCTAAAGGCAAGTATAGAAGTACATAAATTAGCAACCACATTCACCATAAAACTCCTTAACAACTTTGTTTCCTTTTTTGTCAGTAATTATAATGATACCAGTACATAAGGAGGCTTCCTCTCCGCTTGGCATAGTTGTTTTAATTTCTATAGCCAGTTCATAATTTTTGCTTTTTGCCTTCGCAATTGTGGTTGTTTTGTTCATTTTCCTATAACTGGTTTGCATAAATTTTGTAAGCACGCCATTTATCTTTAAAAATGAAATTTGGGCAAAATCGTTCAAATACATATACTGCTTCTTTTTGAACTCTTTTGCATTGTTAGAAAAGCAGCAGGAACAACCATCAATTTCAGGAGGGAAAGTAGAAAAAACATCTATTGTAATCTTAAATTCCTTATTGGTCAGTGGTTGTTGCTTGTTGTTCAAATATTGCTTCTTGCCATGCCCATAAACAAAGCTTAATAGAAGTGTAAGTGAGGTAGTTACTAATAATAAAGGCTTGTATATTTTAATCATTATTTATGTGTTTTTGCTTTGATTTGCAGCGTCATGATTTACTATAAGAACTATAAGAGTAAAAATAATTACGAACCTGGGATATATCCAACATCCTCAATCAAGCCCTTGCCATCTGCGGCAGTAGTTGCCAATATATCGCATCGGTTGTTCATGGCATTGTTTGCATGGCCTTTTACCCAAACAAACTTTATCTTGAAATCACGGGATAGTTTATAATACCGTAGCCATAAATCTTTGTTTTTTTTGCCGCCTTTAAAGTCGGTTTTTATCCAGCCATCCAGCCAACGTTTTTCTACGCTGTTTACAATATATTGGCTATCGGTATAAATAGTTAATGGGATGTTTTTTTTGGTAAGGCTTTCCAAGGCAACTATTACGCCCATCAGCTCCATGCGGTTATTGGTAGTAAACCGGAAGCCCTGCGAAAACTCCTTGGTTTGCTCGCCCCATTGCATCACGATACCATAGCCTCCCGGCCCTGGGTTGCCCCGTGAAGAGCCATCTGTATAAATAATTAGTTGATGCGACAAGTTAATTGATAATTAATAATGAATAATTGATACTTAGCCCTGCTTGCAAGCTGTTTAGAAAAGGCATTAAGTGGCTTGTACAGCATTTAGCAGATTTTGAAGCAAAAGGTGCAAAAGCTTTTTCGCAAAGAAGCACATTTTTACTAACGCTGTCAAAATAACTTTTCTAGTTTTACCAAAAACAAACAAAAATTTTTACAGGGTTAGTTTTCTTTGGCTTTCCTACGGCACTTTCTATTTGGTCTTTTTACTGCCGTAAATGAGCGGAGACATCTTTTTTATACCCTTTTTTGGGGCGGTGACCCTTTTGTTTGTCAGTGAATTTTTAGCCTTTATTTTAAATATCAGGCGTTCGTTGGTGATAACTCATTGAAATACAGTGCTTTTTTGTTTTTTAAGGTGAGTGTTTCGTGAGTGATTTGTGAGTGTTTTGTGAGTGATTTATGGGTGATTTGTGAGTGATTTGTGAGTGAAAAGTGAGTGATTTGTGAGTGATTTATAAGGCGGAAATGAACATATTATAATTTTTAGTTTCATATTAAATTTAGTGCCACAAGTCTAATAAAAGGGGTTAGGGAAACCGAAGCGGTTGACCTAGCAGAGACAAAGGGCTTACATACTGTAAAATTGGGAATAATTCACGAATTATTGAAAAGGACAATCCTATATGGGGGAAAAATGCCCCCATGCGTATCCCAAATTTCCCCCATGGCGGGTGATAAGTTGTGAGGTGTAAGTAGCTCCTCGGAAGCGTTAGAGGGATACCCTATTTCTTCTTCATTCTTTTAGCTCCATAACCAATGCCAGAAGCCAAAAGTATCAAACTCATGCCGCCATCAAAAGGTACTGCAGGTGTATTGCCCAAATCGTTGGTAGTGCCGTTGCCATTGGTGCCCGGGCCGCCGGGATTTGGCTGTGCGCTTGCAGCCATGGCTGCGAGCAGGGTAAAAAGTGATACTGCAATGATTTTTTTCATGTTTATGTTTTAAAAGTTTATTTTTTGCCACCAAGGCAAGGATTTTTGCCACTAAGGCTCAAAGCAGCACGAAGGAAAGAAAGAAAAGAAGCAGGAGAATAATCTTTGTACTTATTCTCCTTTGTGCTTCTTTGTGGCTTCGCACTTGCATCATTAGAAAACCACCCCGGCCTACGGCCACCCCTCAAGAGGGGAATTGCGGAGACCTTAGCGAAGGTTTTTGTGGCTATCCGCTATTCCTTCACGACTTGTGCTTGCAAAATAGTGCCGCTGTTGTTGCTCAACCGGATGGTGTAAGTGCCAGCAGCCAAGCCTTTGCCAATGCTTATCTTTTCTACCGCTGCGCCGTTGTGGCTTATTGCTTTGCTAAGCACGGTTTGCCCTAGCTTGTTCACCAAGCTCACGGTGTATTGCCCATTGTCCAGATTACTAAGCCGCAGGCTGAGGCTGCTGCCCTTGACTGGGTTGGGGTAAACAGAGAAAGTTGTACGTTCTACGTTGTACGTTGTAAGTGCAACTACGTTGCTGTACGTTACTGCCCCGTTGTTGTCCGTTGCCTTTATGCGGTAGTAGTTTGCGCCTGCTGCTGCATTGGCATCGGTGTAGCTATATGCTGCCGTAGCTGTGTTGGCTGCTCTTTGGGTGGCTATGGCGGTGAATGCTGCACCGTCTGTGCCATGCTCTACGGTGTAGCTAGCCACGTTGGCTTCGCCAATGGTTGCCCAGTCTATTTTCACGCTGCCATTGCTGGCTGGCGTAGCCGTAAGCTTGATGCTGCTGACAGGCAGGGTTACAGTGCCAAACACAATGCTGAAGCGGCTGTTGTAGGTGGCCGTGTCTTTAGTAGCTGTGAAAACTACCACGGTACTGTCGCCACTAAGCAGGGTTTGCTTGCCCGTTACCTTGTCTTTTAGGTAGGCTTGCAGGCCATTGGCTGCAAATTGCGAGGCATCTATCCTTATGGTGTAAGTAGTATTGGCCTGTATTTGGTACAAGTGAAGCGGTATATTGTCCGTTGCTTTTGGCAAGCCCAAGCCATTGATGCTTAGGTCTGTATTGCCTTGTTTCAAAGCTATGTTCTCGCCACCGTTGCTAAACTTACGGCTGTCTTCCTTGCTTATGGCTGGGGAAAAACTATTTGAGAACACGGCTACTGCCCCGTCCACGTTGTTGCCGCCCTTGTACAGGCCAATGGCTATCCTGTTTACTGGTGTGCTGCCGAAAATGGCCAGTTTACTTGCATTGGGGGCTTTGTCGCTTTCTTTTATCACCAACTCTGGCGCACTTCCCGTGCTATCGTTCTGAATAAAGAATGCCTGCCCAGGCTGTATATACTGGTTCAAGCGGCTACCCAGTGGATTGCTGCTTGTGCCGCTGCTGGCATTGTAGGTAACATAAGTGGTATAGCCCCCCGTAAGGAAGGTAGGCTCGGCATACCAGAAGCTGCTGCCGATGTTGCTGCTGCTGGCATATATGCTGCTCCAGTCTATTGGGCATATATAGGGGTTGGCTACAAAGCTAAAGGCCGATGCGCCGCTAGTAAGGTGGTAGCTGCTATTGGTGCTTGCAGATACCCCGCCGGTGCCAAAAGTAACCGTGCCTGTAACCAAATTGCCCGTGGTGCGGATGGTGGCAGGGCTAAGCATGGCGGCTGGTTGTGGGCTTTGGAACAGGTTTACGGCCCTGTTGCCCCTGATCAATACCCTGTACCCTTGGTAAGGGTCTAGGTTGGTGGTTTTAGTATTCAGCACACTGTCCCAATTGCTATTGGTAAAGGTGTACATGCTGTGGTTGCCCGTGCCTGTATAATCCAAACCTGTGGTTGGGTTAGTACCTGCGCTGGTGTTTTGGCTGCCCGTGATGGGTATGCCGTAGCCGTTGTTGTTCACGCCGCCTTCCTGCCAGTTGCTGAATATGCTGCCCGCATTGGCAAGGCCAGCACCCAAGTCCCTAAATACCCGCAACCCTTGTGGGATGAACCTTTCCACGGTTACCTTGCCCGTGATGCTGCCCGAAACGGGGCCTACCACGGCGGTATTGGCTATGCTGGTGCTTTTCAGCGTCAGGTTGTCGTTGGTATTAAAGGTGCCGGCAGTAAGGGTCAATGTGCCTGTCACGCTCAAATTGGCATTGAGGCTCACGCCTGCGGCATTGTTGATAGTAAGTTTCTTGATGCTGTTGCTGGTGAAGTTGCCATCGTCGATGGACTGTGCCGTGCTGCCCACATAGGCCACCGTGCCGTTGTTGGCAAACAAGTTGCCGCCATTGCTGATAGTGCCATATAGGTTTAGCATACCAATAATAGAAAGCGTGCGGCCGCTGCCAATATTGATATACTTAATGGAGGCTGTGCCACTAATAACAGGCTCGTTGCCACCACCGTTCCTTGGGATCGTTACACTATCTGTGCTAGTAGGCACTGCATTGTTGCTCCAATTGCTGGCGGTGGACCAGTTAGCCGATGTAGTGCCCGTCCATGTAATGCCTGAAGCAGTAATGGTTAAATTTAAAGTAGCCGTACTGTCGCAGCCAGCACTATTGGTGGTGGTGTAAGTATAAGTGCCGCTTGTGGTGTAGGTAGTGCCATTCCAAGTATAGCTGCCACTGGCAGTTTGGGTAGTGGTACTGCTGGTAGCGGCACCTATTTTTTCATAAGCCCCCATATCTACCGTGCTGCCATAAATGCGGGCATTGCCTATTAAGTCTGTGCTTACTGTAACAGAGTCGTTGTTGCCCGCATTTATTGCTGGGCTGCTACAATTGAGTTGCAGTCCATCGTCTGCCGTGCCCCAGATACCATCGGCACCTATTGGGTTGGTAGTGTCTTTAAATTGAGGATAGCTGCTACTGTTGCCGCCGAGGTCGGTAACATTGGTAATAGGCAATGCTTCCCGTACTATGCAGTTGTTAAGTTTTACTGGCTTAGTTGACGTGGTATTGTATATTTCCTCTGTACCTGCATCTGTGGCATTGTTTGGAGTAGTATTGTTGTATAAAATGCTGTTGTTTACAGTAGCTGTACTATTGTTAAAATAAATACCCCCAGCCCTACTAGTGGTATTAGTGGCTTGGTTGCCCCAGAAAGTAGCATTATTTATTTTCACAGTGCTTGCTCCCGCCGAAATTGCAGCACCCGTGTTAACACAGGTATTTTTATTAAAAATACAATTGATAATGGAAGTATTAGTTGTTGATAAAGTGATAGCACCACCCCCACCAGTGGTAGCATTACTGCTAAACTCACAGTTGCTGATAGTAGTTGCAGTGTTATTAAATATAAAGATAGCACCACCATTTGAACCAGCATTATTGCTAAACACAGAGTTGGTTATTTCATAGCTACCACTGCCTTGTACAAAAACACCTGCACCACTACTTCCATAATTATTTTGAAAAATAGCATTAAGCAATTTAAAGCCATTAGCATTAACACTAGCTATACTAGATCCACCTCCTACTGCATAATTACCAATAAATGAAGCATGGTTAATAATAGTAGCGGGTACCGAAATATTGTAGCTATTACCAATTGAAATAGCACCTCCTCTACCACTTGTGTAATTATTAATAAAATCAACAGAATCAATTGTAGGATTGCTGCTGTAAAGGATAGTGGGAGTTGCACAATTGGTAATGGTTAAATGCTTTAAGGTAATGGCAGATTGCAGCAAAGGGTTGCCATAGAAGTCATCCAAAGCTAGGCCTTCCAGCGTATCTCCTTTAAAGCTGATACCATTTATAGTAGTACTGTACTTATTGCCATTCATTAATTTAAAACCATCTACTTGTGTGGTACTATCATCTTTAATAGAGAGCAATATGGAGAAAACATTATCATTGCCATTGGCAAAGTTTAAAGTTTTGCCACTACCCGTAACCACATCGTCGCCATTCAAATCGCCACTGAGGATGGTGGTATTGGTGGCATAGTCTCGTTGGCTAAGGCTTGTTTCAGTACCATTGAATCCACCATATAATGCTACGCCATTGCGCAGGTAAAAGGTTTTGTCCCTCACTTCGGTAGGACTAGTTAAGCCTTTAGGATCTCTTGTGGGCAGGTAAGTGCCTTTGGCCACCCATATCTCGCTTACGCAATTGCTTTGCGCAGCCCACAGTGCTTCGCCTAATTCTGTGTAGGCATTTGCCCAACTGCTGCCATCACCATTGCCACCTACTACGTTTTTGTTTACATAGTAGCGGGTAGGGCTTACGCTTAACACCAAAGTAGCTACACTATCGCAGCCTTGGCTGTTGGTGGTGGTGTACGTGTAAGTGCCAGCAGCATTGTAAGTCGTACCATTCCAAGTATAAGGGAAGGAGCAAGTGGTGATGGTGGTGGTGCTGCTAGTAGCGGCACCTATTTTTTCATACGCTCCCATATCTACTTTGCTGCCATAAATGCGTGCATTGCCTATTAAGTCTGTGCTTACGGTAACAGAGTCGTTGTTGCCCGCATTTACTGCTGGGCTGCTACAATTGAGTTGCAAACCATCGTCTGCCGTACCCCATATACCATCGGCACCTATGGGGTTGGTGGTATCTTTAAATTGTGGGTAGCTGTTTATGTTGCCGCCGCCATCGGTAACATTGGTAATAGGCAATGCTTCCCTTACAAGGCTGTTAGTGAGTTTTACTGGC
This sequence comes from Parasediminibacterium schistidii, assembly GCF_046546515.1. Taxonomy (NCBI): domain Bacteria; kingdom Pseudomonadati; phylum Bacteroidota; class Chitinophagia; order Chitinophagales; family Chitinophagaceae; genus Parasediminibacterium; species Parasediminibacterium schistidii. The sequence continues at coordinate 31,470 of NZ_JBKHKJ010000033.1, forward strand.
TTTGTTGCCGTGGTATTGTATATTTCCTCTGTGCCAGCATCTGTGGCATTGTTGGGGGTTGTATTGTTGTACAAAATAGAGTTGCTTACTGTAGTCGTGCTACTGGCGGCATATAAGCCCCCGCCCCTGCCAGTGACACTAGTTGCAGTATTGCCCCAAATAGTACAATTGGTAATGTATATTGATGAACCAGTGTTGTTCAGTATTGCACCTCCTGCTATACCGCAAGTGTTTCCTGATAAAACACAGCCGATAAGCGTATCTATTGCCCTAACATTATAAAAGCCCCCAGCAGCTCCACTAGAAAGGGAAGCTCCAGCCGTATTGTTTGAGATAACCGAATTGATAAAAGATGCCCCACCAAACGAAGTAAGTACACCTGCACCAGTGTTGGTAACATAGTTACCCGTAACAACACAATTTAAGAATCTAGACAGAGCGCTAGTTTGATAAATGCCACCACCACTTATAGATGCCGCATTGCCTATAAAGGAACAGTTGGAATAATAATAACTGCCAGTGACAGCATAAATACCACCACCATTTAAAGCATTGTTCAAAGAGAAAGTGTTGTTTGTTAACGTTGGAATGCCAGGCTGTGCCGATATGCCATTTGCATAAATGCCACCTGCATAACCAGCAGCGTTTTCAGTAAAAATATTGTTGGAGAACTTGGCATAGGAAGAAACTTCATTAAAACCACCCCCATAAGTTTGTAGAATGCTATATGTAGTACCATTTATAGTAGTGGTGTCGCTACTTGAACCATTTGCATAACCACCCTTTATGGTAAAGCCATCAAAATAAGCGGTACTGTCCAATAAAATCCCTTCCAACACATGGTAGGCATTTTCGGTATTGTTGGTAAAAGATAAAGTTTTGCCAGTACCTGTTACCACATCATCCCCATTAAAGTCGCCACTAAGGGTAGTGGTGTTGGTGGTATAGTTGCGTTGGCTAAGGATTGTTTCTGTACCTGCAAAGCCACCATAAATGGCTAGATTGTTACGCAAGTAGAAGGTTTTTGTGCGTATATCGGTTGGGGATATTTTGCCTTTAAAGTCCCTTGTAGGCAGGTAAGTGCCTTTTGCCACCCATATTTCTTTTACAGCAGGGTTGTTTTGAGCAGCCAATAAAGCCTCGCCCATTTCTGTGTAGGCATTTGCCCAACTGCTACCATCGCCATTGCCGCCTACTACGCTTTTATTTACATAGAAGCGAGAAATACTGCTGTTATTGATAGCTAGGTTTGCAATGCTATCGCAGCCATTTGCATTGGTAAAGGTTGTTGAATAATTACCTGCATGGGTATAGGTATTTCCGTTCCAAGTGTAAGGGAAACTAACATCGGTAACAATGGTAGTGCTGTACGTATTGGTACAGTTTACCGTAATAGATAAAGTACTGCTAACATTGCCACCCCCATTGCTTGCCGTAACTGTATAGGTGGTGCTGCTACTATTGCCATAGGGTGTGCCGCTGATAACACCCGTTGTTGTATTAAAACTTAAACCAGTAGGTAAGGTAGGGCTAATGCTGTAACTAGATACTTCTCCTGCTATAAGGATTTTAGTTATTGGGTTGATGTATTGACTTACCACATATATATTGCCAGCAGCGTCTAAAGCAATTCCGTTGGGTGGAGCACCAGCAGCTTTGAACCCTGAATAAAGGGTTGTAGTAGTGCCGTTTGTAGCAATTTTTTTGATGGCATTGTTACGTAAATCTGCCACATATATATTGCCCGAAGCATCTATAGCTACCCCTTGAGGTGCACTAAACCCTGAAGCTACCGTGGTAATACTGCCATTGGTGGCAATTTTTTTGATGTCATTATTGCTATCTTCTGCCACATACACATTGCCTTGAGCATCTACGGCTAAGCCATGCGGAACATTTAACCCTGTAGCAAGCGTAGTAACATTGCCGTTTGTGGCAATTTTCTCCACAGTGCCTTTGCTTACATCAGTTGTATATACATTACCAGCAGCATCTAGTGCTACACCAAAAGGAGTGCAAGCCAAAATGGAGGTTATATTGCCATTTGTATCTATTTTCTTAAGCATGGAATTACCATAATCAGCCACATACACATTACCCGCAGCATCTAATGCCACACCAGTTGGGGTATTAAACCCAGAGCCGAGTGTGGTAATAGTGCCATTGGTAGCTATTTTTTTAACCGCATTGTTAGCTTGATCTGCTACATAAATATTCCCTGCCGCATCAACCGCTACACCACTAGCACTATTGAACCCTGAACCAAGGGTGCTAACAGTAGCTTGTGCTGTTGGGCTTAATGGGGTAATGGCAGTACCTGCCGTGAAGGTATTGGGCGTGGTATAAGTAAATGCACTTGGTGACGCAAACGATAGGTTTAAAGTAGCAACACTATCGCAACCCACACTATTGCCACCTGCAAAGGTTTTGGTATAAGTACCTGCCGTGGTGTAGGTAGTGCCATTCCAAGTATAGGATGCATTGGTAGAGGTGATGGTGGTGGTGCTGGTGGTAGCGGTGCAAGGCGCATTGAAATTTATAATAGGGCCATTAGTTGCAACAGCCCAGCCATGTGAAGCATTGACAAAATAAATGCTATTTAAATAATTGGTTATTCCTGATGCTTGGGTTGTCCAAGTGTTGCCACCATCAGTAGTAGTCAATATAGTACCAGATGCACCCACTGCCCAACCTTGTGTTGCACTGGTAAAATAAATACTAGATAAGTTAACAGTAGTATTGGAATTAGTAGAAACCCATGTATTACCTCCATCGGTCGTTTTTAAGATTTGCCCATTTCCACAGGAGGCCCAACCTGTGGTGGCATTAACAAAATATAAGCTTAATACACGATTGGTTGTGCCAGATGTTTGTGCAACCCAATTGCTGCCACCATCAATTGTTGTTAATATAGTACCACCTGAACCCGTTGCCCAACCCTGAGTGGCACTAACAAAAAACACGCTGGATAAAGAGGCAGTTGTGCCAGATGTTTGCGCAACCCATGTGCTGCCACCATCAATTGTTGTTAATATAATACCAGTTGAACCCGCACCCACTGCCCAACCCTGAGTGGAGCTTACAAAAAACACACTGTATAAAGTAGCGGTTGTACCAGAGCTTTGCATATTCCACGTGCTGCCACCATTATTTGTGGTAATAATGGTACCTCTATTACCCACTGCACAACCAAAGTTTGCATCAGTAAAACGGACGCTGTTAAAATTATTTGTACCTACTGATTGGCTTGTCCAAGTGCTGCCACCATCAGTAGTATTTAGTATGGTGCCACTTGCTCCTACAGCCCAACCGGTAGTTTGATTGGCAAAATAAACACTAAATAAATTTTTTGTGGTACCTGAGGTTTGGGTAGACCAAGTTTGGGCTTTTAGCACACCAAACGAAAGCAAAAAAAAACAAGTAACTAAACTAATTACAACTTGTTTTACATAGATTTTTTGCATAATTCACGGTTTATTTTCGCTGTTTATTACCTGTTTAGCTAAGCTTTTTTGCTTTACCAAAACGCTTTATAAACCAGCTTATGAATAATTCTACAAAACTATTGCTGCCTTTTGGCATTTGCACCTACGGTTTACCGTAGTTTTTTGGGCTTTTTGGGGGTTTTCACCACAAATGTGGGATTATGTTGTAGGTTTTTGGTTGTAGGGTTTGTTTTATAGCAGGGCAAACGCATCAAAATTATTTTATGCCAAATTGCCTATCTAATTCTACATATTTCAGTTTAAGGACTTTTGCCTCACAGCCGGCGGGCTTCGTAATTGTAACCAAAGAAAAAGCCCTGCTAAATTTTGCCGTAAGCCCCGTGGCCATCCATGACATCAAATGGTTTAAAGAAACTTTCCCAGTACCGCAGTGATTGTTTTGGGTTTTGGATTAGTGCAATTGGTGTTCCAAGAATTTTTAGCCGTGCTACAGCTAATGGTTTGCATTTACCCTTATTTTTTTTCTTAAAATATGCACATTTGGCGGGTGCATAAAAGTTTTCGCTTTGTGGCGCTATTCCTTAATCTTTAAAAACCTTATCTTTGTGCCAGAAATGCCCTTGCTAAAAACCTAGGTTAAACACATTTTACAAGCTATCAACTAGTATTTGCATCAATGTTCTTTTTTTATTAATATTAAGATAGTTTTAGCTTAAAAAATTAGCCTTGTATTGATGGCTGTAAAATAAGCAAAAAGTATGCACAAAATGAGCATAAAATACGCAAAAAGTATGCACGAATTACTCAAAAAATAGGCACAAAATAGGCACAAAATACGCATTAAAATTTGCCGTTATTGTTGATAATCAATGATTTAAAAGCATGGGGACGTTTTTTCAAAAAATCGCAAATAGGGAAAAAAACCGAAAATTGTCAAAACTGAAACTATTTTAATAAAAAACTTAGAAAAAGTAATAGTATAGAAATTGTATAAGTGTCCTCGTTTTGCATCCCATCTTCTTGCCCCTGGGGGTGTTTGTTCCGGTTTTTTGGGATAAGTGGCGGGCAGGGTTATAGTAGGGTATTTTTTCACTAAAAAGCGAAAAACTCCTATACAACCATTTTACCACGAAAGCACGAATGGCACTAATTTTACATATAAATTGGTTGTTTTTAGGTAAACACCATTTGCTTGTAAGGAGACTTTTATGCACCCCATTTGGCAATTTGGCACAGGAAAATTGCGTTTTCAAATAAACCAAAAAACTTTTTATTTGTATAAATATCTGTTTTATTAGGATAAACAAAAATTGTCTAATGCTGCTAAAGATTCAGTTAATTGTTGTTCTTCTAGCCATAGGTATTTCTGGGGGTTATGCCCAAAAAAACAGCAAGGACACGGCTATTAAATCCTTTATAAGAAGTATAAATGACAAAGCAGACGAGTATATGAACCAAGGCAAATACGACTCTTCAGTGGCTTTGATGCTGGGGATATTGAACAATGAAAACGTATCGGGCATCAATAAAGTAAAAACTTGCCTGCGCATTGCCGGTACCTACCAACAGGTAGGCAGCACCAGCATGATGGACTTGTATCTTTCCAAAGCAAAACAGTTGGCAGACAATATGCATACGCCTGCCATGGATAGCTTGTATATAGGTGCTTATTGTTTTTTTAAGGCAAACATATACAATACCAGCAAACGGTATGATTCTGCCAGCTATTTTGCAAAGAAAGGGTTGCCCTATTTCATGGATCCACAGTACAAGCAAACTAGCTTTGTGCCTATACTTTATGAAATATTGGGTAGAAGTGTTTATAACCTAGACAAGAAAAATTTTAAACAGGCACTTGCCTACTATGATAGTGCCATGGCACATATAGACTCATCTTTTGATACGCACTACTACAACGTATTCCTAAATAAAGCACAGACATTAAAAGACAATAAAGCATATAAGGCTGCGCTACATATTTTCCTTACTGTTTATAAAGCAAAAGCCATACAAGACCAATCTGGGGAATTATTATGGGCTGCACAGGGCGCAACAGGTTGCTATGAGCACCTGCATGATTTTGCAAACGCTGTTTATTACAGTAAGAAAGTAAATGAACTAACAGAAAAGTTATATGGCCCAACACAACTGGAAGGTTTTAAGAAAGCAGAAATTGAGTACAGGGAAAAAGAAAACAAAGCCTTGGCCACCATCAACACGCAGCAACAAGCCATTGTAAAAGCGAGGCAAAACCAACTTATCGTAGCCCTTGCAGCCTTGGCCTTGATAGCTATAGGCGCAGTATTGCTTTACCAAAACCGCCAACAATTAAATAACCAAAAAAAACTGGCGGAGCAACAAAGCCTGCAACTGCAACAGCTAGATGCCATCAATAAGAAAGTGTTTGCCACTATTAGCCACGACCTAAATAGCCCATTGCTAACGCTGGAAAGCCTGTTTGAAATAATGGGCATGGAAGACGGCAGGGATACTGATAATATTTTTTACCAAGATGTAAGGCAGCAGCTAAACAGTTGCAGCCAGGTATTGCAAAACCTGCTGCAATGGAGCAAGAGCGAACTAGGCCACGAGATAACCACAAATGCATCCGTAGATGTTTATAAGGCGATGGATGAACTGCTGGCGCAAAACAACTACCTGATAAAACCCAAACAACTAGACGTGCAAATAAGCTCAAGCAACGAGCGGCTGTCAGTAGCTATACCAGAAGAAATATTTAAAATTGTATGCAGGAACGTGCTTAGCAATGCCATAAAGTTCAGCCCATTGGGAAGCATTATTAAAATTGAATGCTTTATGCAAGGCAGTATCCCTATAGTTTCTTTTACAAATAAAGGCCAACTGCCTGAAACACTTATCAAACAGCTTTTTAGCGGCGTAGTAACCGGCACTAAGGGTACTAATTATGAAACTGGTTATGGCCTAGGGCTATACATCACCGCACAATTAATGCAAAAAGCGCATGGCCGTATTTCTGCTATGAACAACAAAGATAATACTTGTACATTTGTTTTACAATTTACTACTGCCCATGCTGTCGATAGCACTATTGGATGATCATGAATTATTACTGAAAGGCACAGCCACTTTCCTGCAGGAAAATGGATATTCTATTGCATTTACAGCCAATAATTTTGCTACTTTTAAAGAGCAGATGGTAATTACCGAGCCTGACTTGGCTATAGTAGATTGCATCATGCCAGGCATAGCCTCCTTGCGGCATTTGAAAGAATTAAATACACTTTGGCCCCAACTGCCACTTATTGCTTATACCCAACTCTATTCCCCCGTAATCATAGAAACCTTGAAAAGGATGGGCGTAAAAGGTTATTGCAACAAAAAAGACAGCCCAGAACAATTGGTTACAGCCATAAAGTGGATTGTAAACAACAAGCCCTATTACCCAAAAGAATTTATGGAGGGAAATGGTGTCAATAAGGAAATCAATGACACAACCGAAACCTTGTATGGCCTTCTGAGTGGACGTGAATATGAAGTATTAACATTTTTGGCAAAGGGGATGAGCAACAAGGAAATAGCCTCAAAGCTATTTATATCCCTGAACACGGTTGAATTTCACCGGAAAAATATTGCCCAGAAACTAGGGGCAAACAACACAGCCGAAATGGTTTTAAATGCCGTGAAACAAGGGCTGATATAGGTGCGGTATAAGGCAAATAGCAGCAATTGCGTGAAAAAATGGCTGGGTGCAGGAAAAATATATTCTAAAATAACCCATTTTTAGTAACATGCAATAGCATTAATTTGCTTTCAATTTGTGTTAAGTAATTCCTAATTGATAATTCCTAATTAACCCTGTATTCCCCCTTCATATACAAAACAGATTCCCCAGCAATAGTTACCCTGTCGCCTTTGGCTTCGCAGAACAGCAAGCCCCCACGCTTAGAAATTTGCCTAGCCACTAAAGTATTTTTATTTAACTCCTTTGCCCAGAAAGGGATTAAAGTGGCATGTGCAGAACCGGTTACCGGATCTTCGCCAATAACAGAGTTGGGTACAAAAAAGCGGCTTACAAAATCACATTCATCCCCAGGTGCTGTTACAATAATCCCCATTGTTTCTACTTGGTTCAAGATAGAAAAATTGGGTATTAGATTGGCAATTTCTGCCTGGGTATTGTAAACCAACACGTAGTCCCTGCTTTTATAGACAGCTTTAGGCTGGATATTAAAGCCCGCCAACAATTCAGGTGGTGGAACGGCTTCTAGAGGCATCCTGCTTGGGAAATTCATCTCCAATATATTGCCCTCTTTCTTTACTACTTCTAGTATGCCGCTATTGCTATTGAAGCGGATGGTATCTTTCTCATAGCCCAAACAATTAAAAAGTACATGAGCCGTAGCAAGCGTTGGGTGGCCAGCCAAGTCTATCTCAAACTCTGGCGTAAACCAGCGGATATAGAACCCATCGCCTTCCTGCACAAAAAAAGCGGTTTCTGAAAGGTTGTTTTCATTGGCCAATTGCTGCATTTTTTCAGTAGGCAGCCACTCCTGCAAAGGGCAAACAGCCGCAGGGTTGCCACCAAAAATGGTATTTGTAAAGGCATCTACTTGGTATAAGTGGTAAGGCATGAGAATTAAGAATTAAGAATTAGGAATTGAGAATTTGAAATTAATTGTTTATAGGAAATACATTCCTAATTCCTAATTCTCAATTCTTAATTAAAGTAGGTATCCTTTTAAAAACATATAAGCTACGCTAAAATAAATAATCAGCCCGGTAACATCTACCAATGTGGCTACAAATGGGGCGGAAGATACGGCAGGGTCGGCGCCTAGCTTTTTTAAAGCTATTGGCAGCATAGAGCCACTTAGTGTGCCCCAAAGCACCACGCCTAACAGGCTAAAGCCAACAGTACAGCCAATTAGGTTCCAGTGTTGCCCATACAATGTTGGGGCTATGCTGTGCCAAACAGCTACCCTTACAAAGCCAATGATACCTAACACACTGCCTAGCAGTAAGCCGCTTATCAATTCGCGGCGCAGCACCCGCCACCAATCGCTTAGGCTAATATCGCCCACGGCCATTGCCTGTATAATTAAGGTACTTGCCTGGCTGCCGCTATTGCCGCCGCTACTAATAATCAACGGTACAAACAGCGCCAAAACGACTGCTTTGGCTATTTCATCTTCAAAATAGCCCATTGCGGTAGCAGTAAGCATTTCGCCCAAAAACAATACTACCAGCCAGCCTATCCTTTTCCTGAACAATTTTAGCAGGGGTATATCCAAATAGGGTTCGTCCAAAGCCTCGGTACCACCCATTTTTTGCATATCCTCGCTATACTCTTCGTTGGCCACCCAAAGCATATCATCAATAGTAACAATGCCAAGGAGAATATTATTATCGTCCGTAACCGGAAGAGCCACCCGATTGTTCATTTTAAACACTTGGTTGGCATGTTCCTGGTCGTCATTTACGTTCAAAGCTACTACCCTGCCATCAATAATCTGGTTTACCAATTTGCCCGGCAAAGCTAATATTACATCCCTAATTCTTATATCATCTATCAGTTCACCATTCTCATTGATGACATAGATTACATCTATTGTTTCTGTGTTTTTTGCTACTGCCCGCAGGGTAGCAAATACTTCCTCTATGCTGTTGTGTTCATATACATACACATAATCGGGTGTCATTAGCCTACCCACGCTGTCTTCGGGGTAGCCAAGGTGCGTAAGGGTAATTTTTCTTTCCTCTGGGTTCAATAATTTAATCAAATCCCTGATTGCATTCTTGGGCAGTTCTTCTAAAAAGTCAGTACGGTCATCGGGGGGCAGTTCATTGAGTAGCTCGGCCGTTTTAAAGGAACTAAGTTCCTTAACAATATCCTTCTGCTGCGAAATATCCAGTATCTTAAAAACACTGGCAGCCCTGTTCACGGCCATGTTGCCAATAATAAGTGCCTCGTACTCAGGAAATTCATTAATTAACTCCGCTACGTCGCTAATATTCTGGTCGTTCAGGAAATCGGCCAGCACTTGTTTGTTTTCTGAAGCCACAATGCCTTCAAATTCCTGTATTAAGCCTTCGTTTTCCAGTTCTACGCTCATGGCTGCAAATTACGGGTTTACCCGTTTTGGGTATATTAATTTATTGAGGTTATCATAAATTTTGTGTTTATTTTTTACCACAAGGTTCACAATGAATAGGAAACACAAAGTACACCAAGCAATAAGCATTTAATGCGCACAAATTATGTTGCGCAATCCAAAATAACACATTAGTACCCGATATAGCTTTATGCTTATTTGCTTCCTTTTAGGAGTTGTGTGGGGCAATTGTATAGCACATAAAAAAAGAGGCTTACTTGTGGTAGGCCCCTTTTTTATTATTTCTATTTCTATTTGTTTCAAGCGTTTCCTTATGGGAAAATGCCTAGCTCTGTATAGCTTGTAGCTACTTTGTTAATGGCACATACATAGGCCGCAGTGCGCATATCGGGTATTTCCGGGTTTTCTTTCCATATTTTCATTATTTCCCTCGTGGCACTAATCATTGTTTCCTCTAGGCCGCTATGTACTAGGTCTATTTCATCGGGGCCATGCTCTATCAGTTTCCTTGCTTTTGGCGTTGCTTGTTTGCCAGTCAACTCTTCAATTTCTTCTAGTATTAGGTGGTTCATGTTTTCAGTAAACCTTTTTTCCAGCCTCCCGTAGCGAACATGGCTTAGGTTTTTCAGCCATTCAAAGTAAGAAACGGTTACGCCACCTGCATTCAAGTACATATCAGGAATTACCAACACACCCTTTCCTGCAAATATTTCATCTGCTTCTGGCGTCAACGGACCATTTGCAGCTTCCCCAATAATTTTTGCTTTGATGTTCGGTGCATTTTTGCCGTCAATCACATTTTCCAGTGCAGCAGGTATCAATATGTCGCAATCAAGTTCCAGTGCATCGCTACTGTTTATGATATTAGTAGCACCACCAAAGTTTAATACAGTGCCTGTAGCTTTCCTATATTGGAACAATTCTTCTTCGTTAATGCCGTTTTCGTTGTAAACAGCCCCTTCATATTCTGCAATGGCTACTACAATTGCCCCATGCTCCCTGAAAAACTTAGCACAATGGTAACCTACATTGCCCAATCCTTGCACTATTACCCTTTTGCCTTCTATACCAGTTGCCAAGCCTAATTTGGCCATAATATCTGGCATATCGCAAACCTCCCTCACCCCAAAGAAAACACCCAGTCCAGTAGCTTCCTTGCGGCCATTAACGCCACCTTGCGATATTGGCTTGCCCGTAACACAGCCTGCACCGTCTATTTCGCCGGGTTTCAGTGATAAATAAGTATCTACAATCCACGCCATTTCCCTTTCCCCAGTGCCATAGTCTGGTGCAGGTACGTCTATACCTGGGCCAATAAAATTCTTCTTTACCAACTCGGCAGTATAGCGGCGGGTTATTTTTTCCAGTTCGTAAGCACTGTGCTTTCGTGGGTTTATTTTAATGCCCCCTTTGCCGCCACCAAAAGGCACGTTAACAATGGCACATTTGTACGTCATTAGGCTGGCAAGTGCCATTACCTCGTCCTGGTTTACCTCAGGGCTAAAACGGATACCGCCTTTGCACGGGGTTTTGTGCTGCGAATGCTGCACCCGGTAGGCTTCTATTACTTCTATGCGGCCATCGTCCATTTTCACAGGGAACCGCATACTATAAACGCTATTGCACGCTTTTATTTGTGCAAGCAAGCCTTTGTCCCATTTTGTAAAATGGGCGGCTTTGTCAAAACTTTTTTCTACGCTTTCAAAAAAACTGTAAGACATCGTTATTAATTAGGAATTAAAAATTAGGAATTAGGAATTATTGAGAATTATGAGTTAGGAGTTATGAATTATTATACAATAGCATTTTTCAATTCCTAATTTTTAATTCCTAATTCCTAATTTTTCTCCAGTTTGCTTATTTTTCGGTCAACACTTACTAGGTAAGCAAAAAAGCCAGTTAATATAATCAGTATTACTGCCATTACCACATATATCTTTCCATTGCTACGCATGAAATCCTGTGTTTCTGGTTTTGCACCCACGGCAGTTTGGGCATTTGTAGCTAAAGCAACCACAGCTAAAAACATAGTGGCAAACAACCTTTTTATCTTGTTCATATTATAAGTGCTTTTCAGTTAAAATTTGTAACCTTATTTTCAGTGTAGTTATCCAAACACCTAGCAATGTCCAGCCCAAAACTGCTGGCCAGAATACCAATTTCATGGAAGGGGCAAGGTCTTTTCCGTTAATGCCCGGGTTGCCAGAACTTCCCTGCCCTCCCGGGTGCAGCGATTGCGTGAGCCTAGGCAATATCCATAAAGTGGGGAAGAGCATAAAAAAGGCAAAAATATTATACACGGCACCTATCCTTGCACGCTTTTCATCGTCTAGCATACTACCCCTTAACACAAAATAAGCAAGGTAAATGAGCAGGGCAATGGCAGCACCGTTTTGCTTAGGGTCGCCACTCCAGGGTTGTCCCCATTGGTAGTTGGCCCACAATGCACCTGTTACAATGCCCATGCACCCGAAAATAGTGCCAGTGGCAGCATAAGAAGAAGCGTAAAAATCATTGATTGGGGTGGGGTTGTTCAGGTATTTGATAGAATATACCAAGGATACAAGCAGCAAAACCATCATGCCAAACCACATGGGCACATGGAAAAAGAAGTTGCGGATGCTCTGTTGCAGCCTGTCGTCTAGTTTGGGCACATCTACTATAAACCCATAAGAACAGACATATATTAGCAATAAAAAACACAATATTTTCCACCAGGAAGAACGCAACATGCAGGAATTATTTTAGTATCATATAAAGTTGTGACAACCCTTAGCAAGGGGGATGCAAAAGTAGTGCAATGGATAACAGCAAAACAATAAGGATAAGCAAAAGTTGGTATTACTCACACATTGGCAAAATACTTTTTTCGCCACAAAGACCCAAAGCGGCACGAAGGAAGGAAAGAAAAAAGAAAAGAAAGGGCTTTTATGTTATCAATATATTTTCTTCATTTTCCCGTTGTTCCTTTTAGTACTTTCGTGGCTTTGTGGCAATATAAACAGGTAGTTGCAATAAACATTTTTATAAAGATGGCAATTTTCCTAAAGCTTCCACTATCATAACGAATATTTCCTCATCCGATAAAACCTGCGGCTCAAAAGGCTTACCAATCAATGTTTCATACAGCTCTATATACCTTTTGCTGATGGTATCAATCCATTCGCTGCTCATTGCTGGCACGGTTTGCCCTTCCTTGCCCATGAAATCATTTGCTATCAGCCACTCCCTCACAAATTCCTTGCTTAGCTGCCTTTGCCTTTCGCCTTTTACTTGCTTTTCGTCAAAACCTTCTGCATAAAAATAACGGGAGCTGTCGGGGGTGTGTATTTCGTCCATCAGGTAAATGGTATTGCCAATTTTGCCAAACTCGTATTTGGTATCTGCCAGCACTAGCCCCCTTGCAGCAGCAAGGGCTTTTCCCCTTTCAAAAATGGCAAGTGTATATTTTTCCAATATAGCCCAGTCTTCGGTGCTTACAAGCCCCTGTGCAATAATTTCTTCCTTGCTAATGTCCTCGTCATGCCCTTTTGATGCCTTAGTAGTAGGCGTAATGATGGGTGCAGGGAAAAAATCGTTTTCTTTCATGCCCTCGGGCATTGCTACGCCACACAATTGCCTGCCGCCACTGGAATATGTGCGCCAGGAATGCCCTGTTAAGTTGCCCCTCACTACCATTTCTAATTTAAATGGCTGGCAATATTTACCAATGGAGGCATTGGGTGCAGGAACTTCCATTAACCAGTTTGGGCAAATATCCTCCGTGGCTTTTAGCATATAGGCCGCTATTTGGTTGAGTACTTGGCCTTTAAAAGGTATAGGCTTAGGCAGTATCACGTCAAAAGCCGATATGCGGTCGCTTGCTACCATTACCAACACTTCTTTGCCAATAGTATATACATCTCTTACTTTGCCGCTATAAAAGGCCGTTTGCCGAGGGAATGTAAATGTTGCCATGCCCCAAAAGTAATGTTAGCTTGCTTTGCAATCAACAAAAACTATAAAAAAGAATTGCTTTACCGGCACTATTATTTACGCATCAAGAATGATATTTTGTAATTTGGAACGATTATTGCATTTTTGTATAATTGTTAATAAATAAACAGTTTCAATGGGCTATATATAAATATATTCTATAACTTTGTTTAATTATCTTTAAGATAAGGAAAAATGCAAATAAAGAAAGGTTTAATAAAAAAGTTTAGGGATATTGCAATAATGGCTTTTACTGTGCTTTTATTCTCACTTGTTTTTTGTGGCGGGGTTAAGGCTCAAGATGATGGTCCGCTTGACCCACCTCCTGATGGTTCTTCAGATGTGCCTTTTGACGGAACTGCTGGCCTAACTCTTTTAGTTGGGGTTGTTGTTTTGTATGGCATAGTAAAAATTAGAAGGAATAATAAAATATTCGAAATATAATTTTGATTAATAAAAATTGTAAGTGGGTATTTCTCAATAAAAATGGCTTCCCGTGATGGAAGCCATTTTTATTGAGAAATACCCACTTTATTAATCTAAAATAGACTGTACCCTAAATTAAACGTACATATTTTATTAGAAGGGCGTATGGAATACAGCCCTACGCACACCATTTCTTATAGGTTTCAATGCTTTTACTATGCCATCACATTGCTTCTTTGCAGCAATGTTTCATGTACATCGGCATAGCTAGAACCAATAGGTATCTCTTTGCCGCCAACATTAATTTTTGTTTTTGTAAACTTTTCTATTTTAGATATTGGTATAATGTAAGATCGGTGTACCCTTATAAATTCCTGAGATGGCAATTTCTCCAGAACGCTTTTCAAGGTCATCAAGGTTAACACAGGCACAGGTTTTATGTGGATTTTGATATAATCGTCCAAAGCCTCGATTAAATCAATGTCTCGGAGATTGATTTTCATCATCTCATAATTCACTTTTATAAACAAGGAATTTAAGTTCACGTCTTGAGTAGCTAAAAATTCTAAGTGTTCTTTTGCCTTATAAACAGCTTTAAGAAAACGGTCGTATTCAAATGGCTTCAACAAATAATCAATAGCATCTACATTAAACCCTTCCACGGCATAATCCCTATAGGCAGTTGCAAAAATAACCTGTGGTGGTGCAGCAAGCTTTTTATAAAACTGCATCCCATTTATATCGGGCATTTGTATATCCAGAAAAATAATGTCTATTTTATGCTCGTTTAAGTAATCTGCTGCTTCATCGGGGTTGGTAAACACTTTTTTTAAGTGGAGGAAACTAATTTTCTCGCAATGTTGGCTAATCAATTTCAATGCTAGAGGCTCGTCGTCTAATGCAATTGCTGTAATCATTTCAATGTAATTTCTAGTTGGATGGAAAAAGTTTGATCCGTGTTGAAAATTTGTAACCGATGCTTGTTGGGGTACAATAAATCTAACCTTCTCTTAACATTATTGATGCCAATACCTGTAGTTTCCCTATTTTTATTTTCTGTTTGCACAATTTTGTTTGAGGCAGAGAAAAGCACCCTTTTATCACTCGTTTGCATGTGGAAGGTAATGGTTGATTTTTCTTTGGTGCTTACGCCATACTTGAAAGCATTTTCCACAAAAGGGATAAAAATAAGCGGGGCAATCATTTTGCTGCCTACATCACCCTCACTTGTAAATTGAACCACCACCTTGTCTGTAAGCCTTACCAACTGCAAATGGATAAAATCATTTATAAAGGCTATTTCGTTTTCCAATGGCACCAAATTGCTCTGGGCATCAGAAATGATGTAGCGCATTATAGCCGATAGTTTTAAGATAGCTGTTGCAGTTTGGTCGCTGCCTGTAACTGCCAAGGAATAAATATTATTTAACGTATTAAAAAAGAAATGAGGGTTTACCTGCGATTTCAGGAACTGTAGCTCTGTATTTAGTTTTTCCCTTTCTATCTCTTTTTTGTGCTCTTCCGTTTTTAGCCATTGCTGCATGACCGATATACAGGTGCTAATAGCAAATACGAGGATAAAAATGAGGTATGACCCTGGAAAAAACCTAAACCTGTTCCTGCCGCCACCAAAACTAGGTTTGTGGGGCATGTTTGGGGGTATGCTGTCTGCAAAGCGGCTTTTTGCCCTTTCTATGGCTGCAATCTTAAAATCGGCCTCGCTAGGCTGCTCGCCAAAAAGCGAGGCAACCCATTCTGGCAGGTACAAAAAAGCAATAAATAAAGCTATTATGCTAAAAATATACCAACCCCACTGCCGTGTAAACAGTAGCTTTGGTATAAGCAATTGGGTATTGATGTAATAAAAAGCAATCAGGTAGATACTGCTTGTAAGTAAAACAATCTTGAAGTGATTGGCCATTACCGCAGGCAATGCTTTTGGCTGGGGCTGGAAAATAAAAGGGACTAATATAAAACAAGCCCAAACAGCAATATGTAAAATAATGATTAAAGCCCTTTTATTCCTTCCGCTTACGCTATTTAATGATATACCCACTATTCTTCTTTTTCCAAATGTAGCATGGACAAAAGCCTGATTATATTATAATTGGTAAAAAGAAACATTCAATCGGTGAATAAATGAGCGTTTGTAAAGCTTACTTACCGAACATTTGTGCTGCTTTGCCTTGGGAAAGCAAGCTTTGTATGGTTTCAACTGTTTCTTTTTCTTCAAAAATTTTTTTCAGTAATGCCACCAATTCTTCTTCGTTGCTTGCATTATAAGCCACAGGCATTAGCCTAATACGGGAGGCAACAGTAGTTGGGTATATTTTTATCGGGTCATGCTCTACTACTATTACAATAGCCGTGTAATTTTCTACCAATGGAGCCGTAATTTTCAATGCATGAGAAACCTTGTTGTTGTTAATATTATGGTTGTGGGGCGTGGTAATTATTTCTGTTATAAGAAAAGGGGTACATGCTTTCTCAAGAAAAACACCCTGCTCCTGCAAGATAATTTTGGGTGTTTTTGTAACTGCAATATTGCTAAAGGATGGCCATAAATTGGTGCTACTCATAAGGGGGTTGAAATAAGAGTTGTAAAAAAAAGTTCATTTTACCTTTAAGCTAATTATAAACTACTGCTTTAATATGCAAAATGTTTGTTCAAATGTGTTTGAATAATCATAAATAGTGCCAAGCCATCTTTTTCCCTGCAGGGAATAATAAACAGCAAAATTTTCTACTCTTTCTTGCAAATTATCATTTGGAAACAATGCTCGTTTTAAATTTGAAATTGCCTGCTGTTGCTCGGTAAACTTTCTTTTTTCTGCCCTCAGCATTTTCTTTTCCAGTTCAAGCAATTGTTTCCATGCCCTTTTCTGCATGGCATCCACATGCACAGACAGCGTACCATCAATGGCTGAAGCCGCATTTTTCAATTGCTGATAAGCTTTTTCTATGATTGCTTTTTCTGCATCTATGCTCAATTGATGCTCAGAATGGCTGCGTACCAATTTATTAACCAATTCCATTTCATTTGAAAAAAGATCTCCAATGGCAAAACCAAGTTTGTTTATCTTTTCTTCATGGTTTTGCTTGACTAACAAAAAAGAATTGCGCAATATCAGCATTGGATATGGCACATTGGCCAATGCAAATACTTTTTTCAATTCTAACCAATAAGCCAGTTCCCCTCCCCCACCTATAAACGCAATATTAGGCAAAATGGTTTCCTGAAACAAGCCCCTTAATATTACATTGGCGCTAAACCTTTCTGGGTGTGCTTTTGCTTCTGCCATTATTTCTTCTAGGTTCCAATCTAGCTGTAAAGATGGTACTGTATAGCGCAAGCCCGTCTCCCTTAAATGGGAGGCATCAGGTTTCACTATTTCAATCCTTTCCCGTTCATGCCCAATCAAATAAAATAAATTTAACTCCCTACCTCCAGCCTGTGGTTTGTAATGCTTTCTAAGCTCTTGTATTGTTTCACCAACAGCTTGATGTGAGAATTGTTCTACTATTTCTTTTTCAATAAATGGGTTAAAACTTGCTTTTAACGCTGTATTGTCTGGTATCACAATTAACAAACCATATTCAGCAAACAAACTGTTTACTAATTCTAGCGTGGCTTGCTGGATTGTTTTGCCAATGGTATAACAACGCGCAAAATTTTCCGTCAATTCTTCCCCATAAGGGTAGATACCTATTTCTCCTGCTATTTTAGTAATCATTTGTAGCAAGGCTTTGTCCACCTTCATCCTACCTACGGCGCCTGTTTGGTTGGTTTGCCAAACCAATTTCTCACCGTTCAGGTTGATATAGCCTAGTTCGTCTAAGTCAGCATCTTCGCTGCCCATATAGTAAACAGGCACAAAATCATAATCAGGCAATTTTATCTTTAAATTGGCTGCCAGCTTAATAACATGGATTATTTTATAAATAAAATACAATGGCCCCGTAAAAATATTGGGCTGGTGTGCCGTGGTAATGGTAAATGTATGCTTGCTTAATAATGCGCGGAGATTGTGCTGTTGTTTTCCTGTAAGGGCAATGCCATGGTATTGCTTTGTTAGTTCATCTACCAATAAAACCCGGTTGGTAGGGTATGCTTTGCGGGCTTCTATGGAATCCAAAACCCCTTCCATAGAAACGGGATGCTGGTAAAATGGCTTTAGTTGCTCATTGCCAGTAATATATTCAGACACCAATTTGGATAAGAAACCTGTTGACGCATAAGAAACATTCAAAGCTTCTGAATTATTGCCCATAATCATTTGCGGATAAGCAACAAAATTATAATAAGGCTATCTAATGGAATTACTACTTACAAAATAAAAAAGGCAAAGCGTTTTTAAACCACAAGGTACACAAGGTTAAAGTCACAAAGGACACAAAAAAGATTTTACTTCTTTTGCGGCTTTTTGGTTAAATCAATAAAACTTAAAATTTAAAACAACCCTACACCAGTTCGCCTTCTAAGTCATAATCGAACGCCTTGGTAATTTTAACCATTACAAAATCGCCGATTTTTAGTCTTTTGGTGGTGTTGATGATTACTTCATTGTCCACTTCCACGCTGTCAAATTCAGTGCGGCCAAGGTAACGGCCTGCTTCACGCTTGTCAACAATTACTTTTAAGGTCTTGCCTACTTTTTCTTGGTTGCGTTCCAGGCTTATTTCCTGCTGCACTTCCATTATCTCCTGCGCACGCAATTCTTTGTCTTCTTGTGAAATATTATCTTCCAGCAAATGGGCAGATGTATTTTCCTCGTGGCTGTAAGAGAATATACCTACCCTGTCAAACTTATGCTCTACTAAAAATGCTTTCAGTTCTTCTACATCTTCCTCTGTTTCGCCGGGGAAGCCAGCAATCAAAGTGGTACGCAGGCAAATACCCGGCACACGCTCCCTTATTTGGTGGATTAGTTCGCTCATTTCCTCACGGGTAATATTGCGCTTCATGGCTTTTAGCATGTTGTTGCTGGCATGTTGCAGTGGCATGTCGAGGTATTTGCAAATATTTTCCCGTTCCCGCATTACATCCAATATTTCCAACGGGAATTTGGATGGGTAAGCATAATGTAGCCTAATCCACTCCAAACCTTTTACATCTGCGAGTGCATGGAGCAGCCTTGGCAATTCCCTTTTTTTGTAAATATCCAAGCCGTAATAAGTCAGCTCCTGTGCAATTAGCATTACTTCTTTCACGCCCTTTTTTACCAAGCCTTCTGCTTCCGCAACCAATGCCTCAATCGTTTTGCTTACATGCTGACCACGCATCAATGGGATGGCACAAAAAGAACAGGTACGGTTACAGCCTTCGCTTATTTTTAAATAGGCATAATGCTGGGGGGTGCTAAGCAAACGCTCGCCAACCAGTTCTGCTTTATAGTCAACTTCAAACCTTTTCAGCATCAAAGGCAATTCCATAGTACCGAACCACGCATCAACCTGCGGCATTTCCAACTCCAAATCGTTGCGGTATCGTTCGCTGAGGCAGCCTGTAACAAATACCTTGTCCAGTTTGCCACGGCGTTTTAGTTCCAACTGGTCCAGGATGGTATTGATGCTTTCCTCCTTGGCTTTGTCGATAAACCCACAAGTATTCACCACCACAATATTATGGTCTAGTTTTTTGTTTTCATGCACCACGTCAATTGCGTTGGCGGCCAGTTGCCCGCTCAGCACTTCGCTGTCCACCAGGTTCTTGCTGCAACCTAGCGTAATGATGTTTACTTTGTCTTTTTGTAGCGTCCTTGCTTTCATAAATGTGGGCAAAGGTAAGTGATTAGGCATAAGTCGTAAGTCATAAGTCGTAAAGTAGTAAGGGGTTCATAAAAAGGTTTTCGCTTTTTTATTAAAAAATCAACCTAGCCCAACCTTACCCCTCCCGAAAGACAGGGACAAGTTACCCAAAAGAAAGGTAACAGTAACAGGGCAAGAGGACAACATCTACTTATTTTTAATAATATCAATATTTCCTAGTGTTATATTAAAATAGTTTCAGTTTTGCATTTTTTGTAGGATTTTTACGCTGTTTCTTTTTTCAAAAATCGTTACCACACTTGTAAGCCATTGATTATCAACAACAACATCAAATTTTTGTGCTTATTTTATGCTTATTTTATGCTTATTTTATGCTTATTTTATGCGTAATTTGTGCTTGGTTTGTGCATAATTTATGCTTATTTTATGCGTGATTTGTGCATATTTTACAGCCATAAATACATGACCAAATTTTGAGACTACAACTATCTTAATATTAGTAAAAAAAGAGCTACGAATAGGATGCCAGGACACTAGTTTGGTAAGTAGTTTCTATCAAGTGCATTTCTACCACAAAGATAAGATTTTTATAGATTGGGGGGTATCAGGACAAAGCGAAAAAGTTTTATAGACACTTTTGTAAGGGAGTGCCAACTTTGCCTTTTCCAATTTTAAATAATGGGAAGTCTTGCGCTGAAAGCAAGTATAGAGGCAAGTAGTATAAAACAATAAATGGGTACTTTTTTTATTGGAAATATTCAGCAAGCAGAATTTCATTTACTATTTCAAATGTTTTGTACATCACTTAAAACTTATTAAAGCCAGTTGTTATTTTTATGGGCATGTTCCCAATACCTCAGCTGTTGGCACAGTAAACCCATTAACAGAAAGCTGATCTTCAAAATATAAAACAGGTGCATTTTTAGGCATACAACTAAGCATGTACAAATCCCCGCACAACCCAATTTTATGATTGGTAGTAGTTGTAGCCTGAATTCTATAATAGTATTTTGTATTTACGACAGGGTTAGGTATAGGTTGCCATACATTATGTAACTGCGTAGTTGTAAAAACGATATTGTTATCCTCATCATAAATTGTAAATTCAATGGAATTAATATTCCATGCAAAGGGGTAAATGATGTCATTTAAACCATCTCCATTAGGCGTAAAAGCATTAGGCATGTAAATCCTGCCACTATCATTTGTACTTAGTGTGTCTGTTATCAATCCATCACAATTAATAGTCTTCGCTTGTGTTTTGGACTTGGAACAACTGAATAAAATAGCAATAGTTACGAGAAGAAAAAAGGATATTTTTTCATGACTTTGTTTCATACAGTTTATGCACCCTTGTATATCTTTATT
>NZ_JBKHKJ010000034.1:0-44853 GCF_046546515.1 Parasediminibacterium schistidii
AAAATTTATTTATAGTTATAGAGGTGCTTTAAGCAGATAACAAGTTTTTATTTGCACAAATTACCCCATACTGAAAGAAGAACTATAAATTATTAGGTAGCAATTCGTGAACGGAGAAGGGATAGAAAAGGAAGGTGGATTAAACCTTGCTTTTCTATCCCTTAAGAAACAGAGACCTTATTTTTAAAAATGTAATAAGTAGTTGTATTGTTATAAATGTGCTACAAATGTCCGGCAGCTTATCAACATCCGTATGCTAAAATAATCCTGCTTTTCTTTATTAGCAATAACAAAACTATTTTTTCCACCAACAAAATAATCACTCCCGTAGGTGCCTATTATTTTCAATTTGTCGCAAAGCTGAAACTCAAGTTGTTCAAGCATTACAGTGCTGCCATTAGTGATAGAAGGCTTGTCCCAGAATATGCCTGGCTTTATATGCGATTCACCTTTGTTCCATTGGTATTGAAGCCCCCCGCCAAAACGCAATACATTGTATTCATAATCTGCCGATTGCGTAGCAGGAAGAGTAGTGGCAGGAGACGCTGTGTTTTTAACTTCCACGTCTTTTTTCCAATTGCCTTCACGGTATATGATGCCGCCTTCTGCAAAGGCCTTCAAATGAGAATAATAATGTGCCCCACCCAGTATAGTCAATAAGCCACCTATTTCTAAATGACTTCCTAATGTTTTGGTAGCTATGTTAGCACCATGGCTGCCAAAAGCGTTTAGTTTTATTGATATGGCAGAATGGTTCAATACGCTTAAAACAACCCCTGCTGCTAAAACGGGATGCGAACTAGCCCCTGTGGCGGATGTTTTGTTAACTACATCTTCGTTGATAAAGATTGGCAAATTATCCCAACCAATACCAAAATAAGGACTTGTATATAAAGTATTACTTGCATAACCATATTTCAGGGTATCTTTTTTTAGTTTGGCCATCTTTTTTGTCAATGAATCTTTTTGTGCAGCCAGAAGCAAGTTGTTATTTTCCAAGCTCAGTTTGTCATAGCCTTCTTGCAATGCCAGTTTTTTCTTTTTTAAAGTATCTATCACATACAACAAAGAGTCTTGTGTTTTTTGTTTAATAAAAACTATTTGTTTTGCTTCCTCTAGTTTTTGGGTAGCAAGGGGCGACAATGGCTTGGCCACCAAGCCGAGGGGCTTCACGTTAAAATTCCTGATAGTTACATCTTTTATCCTGTTTACAAAAGCCTTTTTGCCTTTGTATGTTTTCCTGCCTATGCAGTCTGTTGGCAGCACCACGCCAGTTTGGCTGTTTGCAGTGTTGGAAAAATCACCACCAGACGATTCTTGGTCTGGGGCTAGTGTAGTACTGAAATTGGTTGTTATCTCGTTGCCGCAAATGGTTGTTGCAACTACAGTGCCTGTTACCAACACTGGTTCTATATTATAATTTTTTAGGTAAACAGCAAAACCTTGTCCACCAGTAAGGCTATACTCATGCCTACCAAGGCCAACAAAAACGCTTGAAACTGTATTGTCATGTTCTGTAAGTTTTTTCCAAGGGCTATTTTCTTGCGAATGACCTAAAAAAGAAGATGCTACCAGTAAAAGGATTAAGCCTAGACGAATATTTTTTAAAGAACCAATCATTGTAAAAATTTTAAAGAATAATAAAAATATTTCATCAAAACTACTGTTAAATGGTATAGATTTATTTAAAGTGTGTATAAAAGATATTTGAATAAAATTAAAATGCCTTTTTGCTGCCTTGCTGAGTTGTCTAAAAATAATTCAATTATTCAATAGAAATCATAAAAACGTGAAATTAGAGTGTAATAAATTTTTTGTAATACACCAAATTATTGCAAAATAATTATTACAACCTTGTAATAAATTTTTTGTCATAAATACAATTATTGCAAAATAAATATTACAACGGTAAACAACAATACAAACTCATTTTTATTAGCTGTCTTTAGCAATTAAAAATGCTTTTTTGGACCACGATTTTTACCTACTTACCACTTGTTCACCATCTTAATAACTTTCCTTAAAAAGGATCTAGGCTCATAAACGCATTTCTGTTACTTTTGCACCCTAAAATAGAGGCAAAGGGTTTTGGCGTAGCAAGTTTGTTGCCCATAACACAAATCTTGAAAAAAGAAATATAAAAAAATGGCAGGTCAATTAAAAGAAGTCCGCAACAGGATAAAAAGTGTACAAAGCACCCAGCAAATTACCAAGGCAATGAAAATGGTGAGCGCTGCCAAGCTTCGCAGGGCACAAGATGCTATTATTCAAATGAGGCCTTATGCCATGAAACTGCAAGAGATGCTGAGCAACATTGTAAGCAACAGCGATGGCAATGTGGAAATAAAGCTTGCCCAGGAAAGGCCGATAGAAAAAGTATTGCTGATAGCCATCACAAGCGACAGGGGCCTTTGCGGTGCTTACAATGCCAACGTTGTTAAGCTGGCAAAAGCGGTTATAGCCGAAAAATACAGCAGCCAATTTGCCAAAGGCAATATTACTATTTGGAACATTGGCAAAAAAGGCTGGGAAAGCTTGACTAAGTCGGGTTATAAAACAGATGCCACGTTTAAAGATATTTATGTAAACCTGAATTTTGAGCATGTGCAGGCAGCCGCTAAAGCCGCTATGCAAGCGTTTGAAAACAACGAGTTTGATGCTGTGGAAATAATATACAGCGAGTTTAAAAATGCGGCGACACAGGTGTTCACGGCAGAGCAATTTTTACCCATACCTAAAGTAACGCCCAAGGCAGGTGCAAAAAAAGCAGATTTTATTTTTGAGCCTGCACAGGATGTATTGATTGCTGAATTGATGCCAAAGATATTGAACACGCAGTTGTACAAAGCCGTGCTAGACGGCAACGCAAGCGAACATGGCGCCAGGATGACCGCGATGGACAAGGCAAGCGAAAATGCCAATGAATTATTAAAGAGCTTGAAAATTAGCTACAACAGGGCAAGGCAAGCCGCTATCACCACCGAATTGACGGAAATTGTAAGTGGCGCAGCAGCATTGCAGGGATAAGAAATGGAATTAAGCGAAATAATACCACATATAGAAGTACTGATATTTGCGAGCGACAAGCCTTTGACGGCCTTGGAAATTGTTGAGCTAATCAACAATGCGTTTGGTTTCATGGAGCATCGGGTTTCTCTGGAGCAGGTAGAAAGCTGTATTGGCGGCATAAAAGAAAAATATAATTCCGAATTTTACCCTTTTGAAATAAAAGAAAGCGGGGGCGGCTTACAGTTTTTAACCAAGCCCGCTTTCCATAAAACTGTTGCCCAGCTAAATGGCGACAAGTTCTTGAAACGCTTGTCTAACGCAGCTTTGGAAACCCTAGCCATTATTGCATATAAACAACCCATTACCAAAGGAGAAATAGAAAGTATAAGGGGCGTAAACAGCGATTACAGCGTGCAGAAGCTATTGGAAAAGGAATTGATACTGATAGCGGGCCGTAACGAAAAAATGCCGGGGCAACCATTGATATACACCACTTCCAAGAGTTTCATGGATTATTTTGGCATCAACTCTGCAGATGATTTGCCTAAAATAAGGGAAGTGCTTGCAGAACAAGTGGTAGAAGGGACGATTATTTCGAAGTTGGATTTTACAAGCAATGGTAATCAAATAGTAACAACTACACCTAATATTGAAGACAATTAGCAAACAGGAGAGCGGTATTAATTTAATCAACTCCTGTTTGGGTAACCTTCTTTTTAACAAATAAGCAAACTTTCTTTTAAAGATTATTTCCCAAATAATGGCTTTATCTAATCAACAATTGAATGCTATTGCCGAGCAGTTTGGCACGCCTGTATATGTTTACCATGCAGAAAAGATGGCAGAACAATACAACAATTTAACCACAGCTTTTGCAGGGCAGGACGTGAAGATTTTTTATGCCTGCAAGGCATTGACCAATATCAATGTTTTAAAGCATTTTAAACAGCTTGGTTCTAATATAGATTGCAGCTCTATTAATGAAGTAAAACTAGCATTACATGCCGGTTTTGAGCCTGACAGGGTACTGTACACCAGCAATGGCATTGCTTTTAGCGAAATTGAAGAAGCCCAAAGCCTTGGCGTGCATATTAATATAGACAGCCTTAGCAACCTGAAAAAATTCGGGGAAAAATACGGGCATAGCTACCCCGTGGGTGTACGACTTCGCCCCAATATAATGGCTGGTGGAAATCTGAAAATTTCTACTGGGCACGATAAAAGCAAATTTGGCATACCGATTGACCAAATGGATGAATTATTGGCAATAATAAAAGAAACCAACCTGTTTATTCAAGGGCTGCACATACATACGGGCAGTGAGATAAAAGACGTGGAGGTATTTATCAAAGGCATAGAAGTGCTGTTTGATATTATCCCATTGTTTAACGAGCTGGAATTTATAGATTTGGGCGGGGGCTTTAAAGTACCTTATAAAAAAGGCGACCACCAGACAGATATACAACAATTGGCAGCAGCCGTGGGAGAGGCGTTTGCCAACCACCCCAACCCCAATGGCAAGCATTTACAGGTATGGTTCGAGCCTGGAAAATACTTGGTAAGTGGGGCAGGGTATTTAATTACGCAGGTAAATGTGTTGAAACAATCGGGTACTATAAACTTTGTGAGCGTAAATAGTGGATTCAACCATTTGATACGCCCCATGTTTTATGATGCCTATCATCAAATAACCAATATTTCTAACACGGAAGGGGAGGAGCAGCACTATGCCGTGGTAGGTAATATTTGCGAAACAGACACCTTTGCATGGGACAGGAAACTTCACGAAGTGCGTGAGGGCGATTACCTTGTTTTTGCCAATGCAGGTGCTTATGGCTTTGAAATGAGCAGCAACTTCAACAGCCGCTATAAGCCAGCCGAGGTACTGGTAAAAGATGGGGAATACCATTTGATAAGGAGAAGGGATGTGTTTGAAAATTTGTTGAGAAATCAAGTAGTTGTTTTGTAATAAATGTTTAAAACTGTTATTAACTTAAAACGTATAACTTAAAACGTACAACTTTCCTTAGCTTGCAACATCATGATTGAGCTTCGCAACATACACAAGTCATTTGATGGCAGGGTAATACTCGACGATATTACAGCAGAAATGCAGGAAGGCAAGTGCAACCTCATTATTGGGGCAAGCGGCAGTGGCAAAACCGTGCTTACTAAGTGCATGGTTGGGCTGTTCCAGCCAGACAGTGGGGAGATAATTTTTGATGGCCGAAGCATCATTGAAATGGAGGACGACGAACGCAAGCTATTGCGCCAGCAAATTGGCATGTTGTTTCAAGGCTCCGCCTTGTTCGACAGCATGACGGTGGAGCAAAACGTATTGTTCCCTTTAGATATGTTTACCAAGCTAACACAGGAAGAAAAGAAAAAAAGGGCAAACGAGGTATTGGAAAAAGTAAACCTTACAGGTGCCAATAAAAAATTCCCTGCCGAGATAAGTGGGGGTATGAAAAAAAGGGTAGGCATTGCCCGTGCCATTGTGCTAAACCCCAAATATCTTTTTTGCGATGAGCCTAACTCTGGCCTTGACCCGCAAACTTCTTTGCTGATAGATAGGCTAATACGGGACATAACCCTGGAATACAATATTACCACCATCGTAGTTACCCACGACATGAACAGCGTAATGGAAATTGGCGACCATATTGTATATATGCACCAAGGCAAAAAGCAGTGGGAGGGGAGCAACAAAGAAATAATTTTCAGCGATAACAAACTGCTGAACGGATTCATTTTCGCATCTGAATTTTTGCAGGACGCAAAAAAAATGAGGATGATGCAGGAAAAAGAGGCTAACCGGTAAAAAATTGCCACGAAGACACCAAGGCTCAAAGAAGCACTAAGTACATTCAACGCAATAAAAGAGTATAAACCTAAAGAAGTGACTACTACTAACAAAATAATTGTACTGGAAAGATGATGCGGTTATAATATTAGAAGGCAATCTAATTGCATTTGATTAGTTTTTATCTTTTTAAACACTGTCTATGGTAATAGAAACACTAAAAATCATATTCGCTAAGAATTTGGACAAATTAAAAAACGAAGTTAATCTGTACCAAAATGAGGCTACGATTTGGGAGGTGGGAAAAGGCATCTCAAATTCAGCAGGCAATCTTTGCCTGCATTTAATTGGCAACCTAAATACTTATATAGGGGCAGAATTGGGCAAAACGGATTATATAAGGAACCGGGATTTGGAATTTTCTGCTAGGAATATTCCCAGAATAGAATTGTTGCAAAAAATAGAAGAAACGATTATTGTAGTAAATACCTCTCTGGACATGATAACTGAAGATAATTTGCCACAGGAATACCCAATGTTGGTTTTTGAAAATAAAACCTCGACTGGTTATTTATTAATACACCTTGCCACCCATTTAACCTATCATTTGGGGCAGCTTAGCTATCATAGGAGGTTGTTAGATTTATAACGTTAATTCATTGTTAAGCAAAAAGCCTTGCCAACTTTACAGTCGACAAGGCTTTTATATAAAATCCACTCTTCAAAAAGATTAATATCCACCCATGCCGCCCATATCAGGAGCACCATGACCATGAGCATCTTCTTTCTTAGGTTTGTCGGCAATTACACATTCTGTAGTCAACAACATACCTGCAATAGAAGCAGCGTTTTCTAAAGCTACACGGGTAACTTTAGTAGGGTCAATAACACCAGCAGCTAAAAGGTTTTCGTAGACCTCAGTCCTTGCATTGAAACCAAAGTCTGCTTTGCCTTCTTTAATTTTTTGTACAACGATGGAACCTTCAATACCACTGTTTACCACAATCTGGCGCAATGGTTCTTCAATAGCACGTTTTACAATTTGGATACCAGTTGTTTCGTCAATGTTTTCGCCCTTAAAGCCTTCTAAACTTTCAATAGCACGGATGTACGCAACACCACCACCAGGAACAATACCTTCTTCAACGGCAGCCCTTGTAGCGTGCAAAGCATCATCAACCCTGTCTTTCTTTTCTTTCATTTCTACTTCAGTAGCAGCCCCAACGTACAATACAGCAACACCACCGCTTAGTTTAGCAAGGCGTTCTTGTAGTTTTTCGCGGTCATAATCTGAAGTTGTATTTTCAACCTGTGCTTTTATTTGGTTCACACGGGCTTTGATGTCTTCTTTAGTTCCTTTGCCACCAACAATAGTAGTATTGTCTTTGTCGATAGTGATAGAAGATGCTTGGCCTAAATAAGTCAAATCTGCATTTTCCAATTTGTAGCCTTGTTCTTCGCTAACAACGGTACCAGCAGTAAGTATGGCAATGTCAGTCAGCATTTCTTTCCTGCGGTCGCCAAAGCCAGGTGCTTTTACAGCGGCCACCTTAATAGTGCCACGCAATTTGTTTACCACCAATGTAGCCAATGCTTCACCTTCAAGGTCTTCAGCAATAATTACCAATGGTCGGCCACTTTGTGCCACTTTTTCCAAGATATGCAGGATGTCTTTCATGGCACTGATTTTCTTGTCATAAATCAGGATGAAAGGGTTTTGCAATTCTACTTCCATTTTTTCGCTGTTGGTAACGAAATAAGGGGAGATATAACCACGGTCAAATTGCATACCTTCTACTACATCAACTGTAGTGTCTGTGCCTTTTGCTTCTTCCACGGTAATAACGCCTTCTTTACCAACTTTAGCCATTGCATCAGCAATCAATTTACCAATAACAGCATCGCTATTAGCCGAAATAGTAGCTACTTGTTCAATTTTTTTGCTGTCATCGCCAACAGATTGAGATTGGGCTTTCAGGTTAAGGATAACTTTAGCAACAGCTTTGTCGATACCACGTTTCAAATCCATTGGGTTTGCACCAGCAGCAACGTTTTTCAAGCCTTCGCCTATAATAGATTGAGCCAAAACTGTAGCAGTAGTAGTACCATCGCCGGCTATATCAGCAGTTTTAGAAGCTACTTCTTTCACCATTTGGGCACCCATGTTTTCGATAGGGTCGTCCAGTTCTATTTCTTTAGCAACAGAAACACCATCTTTAGTTACTTGAGGTGCGCCGAATTTTTTTTCTATTACCACATTACGGCCTTTAGGGCCTAGTGTTACTTTTACAGCGTTTGCCAAAGTGTCAACGCCTTTTTTCATTTTGTTCCTTGCTTCGATGTCGAAGAAAATTTGCTTTGCCATATTATTTCAATTAAGAATTAATAATTAATAATTTTTGTTTTAATACCCTTTTGGGTGATAGGGGGTTTTATACTATTGCAAGTATGTCGCTTTCCCTCATGATTAACAAATCTTGTCCTTCAACTGCTATTTCAGTTCCAGCGTATTTGCCATACAAAACAGTGTCGCCAACTTTTACAGTCATTGGCTCGTCTTTCTTGCCTGTACCAGCAGCAACTACCACCCCACGCTGTGGTTTTTCTTTAGCTGTATCAGGGATAATAATGCCACCAGCAGTTCTTTCTTCGGCAGCAGCCGCTTTTACTATCACTCTATCGTGGAGCGGTGTGATGCTTAACTTTTCAGAAGCCATAATTATTGATTTTTTGAGTTAAAGAATTTATTTTTCTTCTTGAGCAACTATTATTGTGCCACGGCTTAGCGATAAGCCAAATTTTCAGTTAATGATTTTTTTAGTTATCGTTATTGCTATACAATTGCCAGTAGGTGTGATAAAATTGGCAGGCAGGATATGGGTCTAGTGCCAAAATTGCATACTAATTAGGAATTAAGAATTAGGAATTTTTAGATAGCACAAGTCTGTTTGTAAATTAGCTACTTTTGTCCTTATTATTTACAATTATGTTTACAGATTTTGAAATAGATAATAATGATGTTTACAACCAATGATTGTTTTATATTGACCGAAAATAATAAAATAGCCCCCATTATTCTTGCCATAGAGTCTTCCTGCGATGATACGGGTGTTGCTGTGTGTGCTGGGGGCAAAATACTTTCAAATATTATTGCCAACCAGTCTGTGCATGAAAAATATGGTGGGGTAGTGCCAGAACTTGCCAGCAGGGCACACATGCAGCATATAGTGCCTACGGTGCAAACAGCTTTGCAAACTGCAAATATTGAGTTGAAGGATATTGATGCCATTGCTTTCACCCAATCGCCTGGGTTAATTGGGAGTTTATTGGTAGGCGTGCAGTTTGCCAAAAGTATGGCATTGGCTTTGGGCAAGCCCTTAATAGCCGTTCACCACATGCAGGCTCATGTATTGGCAAATTTAATTGATGAAAACAACCACCCTGAATTCCCATTTTTATGCGTTACTGTTAGCGGCGGGCATACACAGATAGTACTGGCAAAATCGGCATTGGAACTGGAAGTAATAGGCGAAACCATTGACGATGCGGCAGGGGAGGCGTTTGACAAATCGGCTAAACTATTGGGGCTGCCTTATCCTGGGGGGCCATTGATAGACAAATATGCAAAAGACGGCAACCCACTTGCTTTTAAATTTGCCGAGCCACAGATGCCCAATCTAGATTTTAGTTTTAGCGGCCTGAAAACTTCTATCCTTTATTTCCTGCAAAAACAAGAAGCAGGTTTTATTGAAGCCAATTTGAATGATTTGTGTGCCTCAATACAACATACCATCATCAATATATTGTTGAAAAAGTTGCAGAAGGCTGTAGAGCAAACCAATGTAAAAAGGGTGTGCATTGCGGGTGGCGTAAGTGCTAACAGCGGGCTTAGGAAGGCTTTGCAGCAAGCAGGAGAGAAGCATGACTGGAAAACGTATATACCTGCTTTTCAATATTGCACAGACAATGCAGCTATGATTGCTATTACTGCACACTATAAATATTTATCTGGCCAATTTGCGGGGTTAGATACAAGCCCAACAGCTAGGGCTGCTTGGTAGTAGTTTTTTGTATCAACAGGTGTTTTTTGTAAGACAGGTATTTTTTGCAACGAAGACTCAAATACTCAAAGCGGCACTAAGGAAATAAAGCTTAAAAGGTATTGCAAACATAATTTTTCTACCTCCTTCAACACTTATTGCATCTTTTTGTCTTTTCGCCTTCGTGGCAAAAAAGAAAAATCCGTGTAAGCAAAAGCCAACACGGATTTTTAATAAGTGTAAAGAAATATAATAAGCTATTATTTTAAATTAAAATTAATACCTGCTATAACCTCCACCGCCGCCGCTGTTACCACGATCACGACCACCGCCGCCACCGCCGTATCCACCGCCGCCACGGCTTCCACCGCCGCCACCACCACGGCTTCCACCGCCGCCGTAGCCACCGCCACCGCTCTTTTTGTAACCACCTCCACCGCCTTCCCTTCTTTCTCCTTCAGGGCGAGGGGTAGATTCGTTAACCACAATTTTGCGGCCTTCGATGTCCATGTCGTGCAATGCACTGATAGCTGTTTTTGCAGCTTCGTCATCTGGCATCTCAACAAAACCAAAACCTTTGCTACGGTTGTTGTTGAATTTGTCTGTAACAATCTTGGCACTTGTTACTTCGCCATAGGGAGCGAAAAGTTCTTGAAGTTCCTCGCTGGTCATCACCCAGTTTAAGTTTCCAACGTAAATGTTCATGTGTGTGTAATTAAAAATAAATAATCAATGGCTTAACAGTAACCAAAAACCCTGAATCATTTACGTTAAAAACGTTCGAGAGGATAGAAACTGACCATTGTAAACACGAATGTATATTATTTATTGTTAAAAGCAACTTTTACGCATAAAAAAAACCACATTTAATTAAAAATGTGGTTTTTCCTTATGTTTAACAGCATTTTTTACTCTGCTACTACTTCAAATTCAACTTCTGTAACGTGACCATTGCCAAAATCAATGGTTGCTTTGTAGGTGCCTAGTTCTTTTACATCATCGTTCAACGTAATCCTTTTGCGATCTACTTCATAACCTTTTTGGTCACGAATAGCCCTTGATACTTGCAAAGAAGTTACACTGCCAAAAATTTTGCCAGAAGTACCTGTTTTAGCACCTAATTTCAAAGGAGAAGAAGTAATTACAGCAATTACTTGCTTAATTTCTGCAAGCATAGCAGCTTCTTTCTTCGCTTTTACTTTCAAGGTTTCTTCTAACTTTTTAATGTTAGATGGAGTTCCTTCAACAGCTAATTTTTGCGGGAACAGGAAATTGCGTGCATAGCCATTTTTTACGGTTACCAACTCGTTGCGGCCACCTAAATTGTCTACGTCTTGTATTAATATAATTTGCATAATTTGATATATTAGACCCCTGAACCCAGCTTTTGTAGCTGTCTCCCAATTTTGTTTATTTGGGATTAGGGAAGGTTACTAAAAATTGTTTATTTCATTAAATCTGTTACATAAGGCAATAAAGCCATTTGCCTTGCTTTTTTTATAGCATCGCCTACTTTGCGTTGGTATTTCAAAGAGTTGCCACTCAAACGGCGAGGCAACATTTTACCTTGCTCGTTGATGAATTTTTTCAAGAAGTCAACATCTTTATAGTCAACATACTTGATGCCATATTTCTTGAACCGGCAGAATTTTTTCTTAGGTTTCTCCTGCTTAATTGCAGTCAGGTATTTTATCTCGTTCTTTGCCATGGTTATACAGTTGCTTTATCAAGGTTTTTAAATCCGCCATTCCTTTTCACATAGTTGTACTCGATGGCGTTTTTGTCGAGCCTAGTGATAATGTGCCTCATTACTTGCTCATCGCGAAGCAATTGAATTTTCAATTTCTCATTGAAATCGTTCAAAGCAGTAAATTCTACTACCCAATAGATGCCAGTTGTTTTTTTCTGGATAGGGTAGGCCAGCGATTTTAAACCCCATGGGTTGCTGTGTACAACCTCGCCACCAGCTTCGGTAACAAGGTCGGAATACTTTTTCTGGGAGGCTTTAAATTCCTCTTCAGAAAGGATTGGTGTAAAAATCACCATCAATTCGTAACTGTTCATTTACAGATTTTTATTTTATAAAATGGATTTATCCCATTGGACATCTCGAAATAGTATAGAGAAGAATCTGCCAAGACAGATTTGGGGCTGCAAAAGTATGTATTATTTATTAAATAAAGCAATTTTTTTGCTGCATAAACCTTTTAAGCTTTTTTATAGAAAAATCAACTAAGCCTAAAATCACCACTCCTGAAAGGACGTTACAAGTTACGCAAAGGAAAGAGTAACAGGAACAGAGCAAGGAGATAATGTTTGCATTTTTTTAATAATATCAATATTTCCTAGTGTTTTATTAAAATAGTTTCAGTTTTGCCATTTTTGTGGGATTTTTACGCTGTTTCTTTTTTCAAAAATCGTTACCGCCCTTGTAAGCCATTGATTATCAACAACAACATCAAATTTTTGTGCGTAATTCATGCGTATTTTGTGCTTATTTTTTGAGTGATTTGTGCATATTTTGTGCTTATTTTATGCTTAATTTTGAGTGATTAGTGCGTATTTTAAAGCCATAAATACAAGACCAAATTATAAGATTACAACTGTTTTAATAGTTATAAAAAAAGATTTACGATTAGTATGCCAAGAGACTAGTTTGGTAAGTAGCTTGAATCAAGTGCATTTCCAAACAAAGGTAAGGTTTTTATAGATTGGGGGTATAAGTACGAAGCGAAAAAGTTTTATGAACCCCATTTTTATATCCTAACCAACCAATCAATCATTATATATCTTTGCAATTGTTTAAAATATTATTTGATTGATGAAATACCTAACCCTTTGTATTGCTTTTTTAATAATTTCTGCTTGCGGCAACCCAACTTCTGACTATAAAGATGCCACAAATGCCTTGGATGCTGGAAGGGGATTTATTGACGCTTGCCTGAAAGGCGATTTTATAAAAGCTGGTTTTTACATGGTGCAAGACGAGCAAAATAAAAAATACTTGGCACAAATTGAAACGCAATACCGGGAAAAGGGGAGGGAAGGTAGGCAGCAGTATAGGGAGGCATCCATTAATATTGCAGAAGTAGATGAAGTAACAGAAAGCATGACTATCATTAATTACAGTAATTCCTACGATAAAATTGGGCACAAGGTAAAAGTGATGTTACAAAATGGCAGATGGCTAGTTGATTTTAAATACACCTTCAATCCAAATTTATAATATCATTCTGTCGTACCCTTGGGAAAAAAAATATCTTTATAATACCAAATTGTCGCTATAAAGTTGTTTATTGCAACTTCTTTTGGTAATAAAGTATATATAATAGAATTGCTGCTTTAGTAAAATTGGTTAACTAAAAACAATAAAAACTTATGATTACAACACAAGTCCTACACCCATGGCACAGTGTTTCTCCAGGTAAAAATGCCCCAAGAGTAGTAACAGCTATCATCGAAATTCCACAGGGGAGCCGTTGCAAGTATGAAATAGACAAAGAAACTGGCTTATTAAAATTGGACAGGATCATTTATTCATCGTTTCACTACCCAATTAATTATGGTTTTATACCCCAGACTTATGGTGGCGACAAAGACCCCTTGGATATACTTGTAATTACCTCATTAGCAGTGGTGCCGCTCACCATGATGGATGCTAAAGTAATAGGAGTGATGCAAATGATAGACCAAGACGAGGCTGACGACAAAATAATTGCCGTAGCTGCCAATGACCCAACCGTAAACCATTACAATAACATAGAAGAATTACAGCCCCACTTTTTTGATGAATTAAGGCACTTTTTTGAAGAATATAAAAAATTGGAGAAAAAAGCAGTACGGGTTGAAGAATTTGGCGACAAAACAAAGGCAATAGCTATTGTGGAAGAATCCATAGCATATTATAAAGAAAATTTCCCTAGGTAATAACAACAGGCAAAACAAATACAAATGACTACATCAACAATTATTATACTCCTTGTTATTGGTGTGTCAGCAGGTATTTTAAGCGGCCTTGTTGGCGTAGGTGGTGGCCTTATTATAGTGCCTGCCCTTGTATATTTCCTAGCTTTCTCGCAGAAAGCGGCACAGGGTACATCGTTGGGTATATTATTGCTTCCCGTGGGCATTTTGGCTGTAACGCAGTATTACCAAAAGGGATATATTGACGTTAAAGTTGTATTGTATGTTTCCATAGGCTTTTTGATTGGAGGTTTTTTAGGGAGTAAACTAGCCGTGGTATTGCCTGTTTCAACTGTAAAAAAAGTATTTGCAATCATGATGCTGGTAACAGCTTTGAAAATGCTTTTCTTAGATAAGGTTGTACCTGAAAGCCCCGGAGCAAAGCATGATGTTCAGGGGCAAAAAAATTAAAGATTTTGTGCTAATTATTAGTAATATTATATTTGTAAAAAATAAAACAATGGAAGCAGATAAATCGTTAGGAAAATATTGGTTGTACTTTTTTTTATGGTTAGGTTTGTTGGTAACGCTGATGGTTGTTTACCGTGAATTTTTTTGGATAGCATTGCCAGGCGTTGTTACTTTTTTTGCAAAAGGGTTAGATTTGATTTAAAAATTAATTTTAAAATAAATTATTTCAAAACAGGCTTAATGCCTGTTTTTTTGTGTGCTCATGTTCAACCCAGTTTTTACAGTTGAAATCCTATTGCAAGCCCCAACTACTTCAAACACAAGCATTTACTAGTCTTTTTCTACTATACTATAGATTTTTAAATAGCATTAAAACGCCTATAATTTATATTATGTTAAATAGTATAAATCAAAATTGATGCTTCCTCCAAAATCATAACTACAGCTCACGTCCAAATCTAAATGTTAGGAATAAAAAAAGCAGTTATACCTATACTCGGCAAACTGCTTTAATATTATATAATATAACCCCTCTTTGCTTTAAAATTTGCCATGCAACTCATCATACAACTTGTACTTTGCATCATAAAGGTCGAAGCCTTTAGGGTCTGTACCCCTCGCCTTGTCCCTTTTAATCGCATAAATGTTAGAAAGGCAATCGACAGATTTATTCAAGCAATTTTTTTCGGTGGTAGTCCTGCTAGGCTTATCTTTTAGAAGTGAATATGATTTTTCCAGCCAAACCAAGGTAGCTTCCCCAGCATCTGCCATCGGTTTTTCTAAATCTGCCTTTTGTTTTTTTAGTAAATCTGCTTGTTCTTTGTACTTGGCATCAGCGGCTGCTTTTTTCTTGGGGTCTTTTTCTACAACCCTATTACTGTTCAGTTCCTGCAATGCTCTTTTATAAGCCCTGGATTGATCGTCATATATACCATAAAGGTTGTAGTAAGTAATACCTGCATTAAAAGCCCAGATTCCATCATCTGGCTTCTTTGTTGCTGCTTTAGCAAAAGCATCAGTACCTTTTATTAGGTATTTGATCTGCTGAACGCTATCCACGGTTGCCTTCTCTTCTTTTGTAAGGTTAGCAAAAGCCTGGGCATATTCAATGTATTTATTTACAGACATAGTGCCTGCTGCATCTTCTTTGTCGTACATGGCAGCTTTATCGGCTAGTGAGTAGTTTTGATTGAAATAACTTAGCTCGTAGTCTTCCCAGTTAGTTTTAGGATACATTAATTTTGCAATGGCTAGGTATTTATTAAATGCTGCTTCGTCTTTGCTGTTAATCGCATTAATCAAAGGGAATTTATAAATGTCTATATAGCTTTCACCCGATACTTTGCTGTCTATTAACTTACTGTAATATTTCATGGCCAATTCTGGCTTTTTTGCATTTTGTGCAGAAAACCCAGCATAAAGAATGGATGTGGTATCAAAAGCGGCCTCCTTGTTGGAGTTGAATTTGTTTTGAAAAAGTATGTCGGTATATTTTACAGAATACCCAAAATAATACGCCGCAGAATCCCAGTCTTTCTTGTTGAAAGAACCAACGCCACTATTAAAAGCTGGTTTGTACATCTTGAATACCAAGTCAGCACCATTATTTTCTTTCAATAATTTTGCTGTGGGGTCTAAGGCAATATATTTGTCATAGGCCTCATCTGCAATTTTATAGGCGTTGGGATATTTCCCCTTCAAAACTTCGTCGTTATAAAAACTAGCATAAATCATCGCTTTCCAAAACCATCCTTCGGGCTTTGCCTGTGCTTTGGGGTCTGCCATTATTTTATCCAGTTCCCCCTTTGCAGTTTCCATTTGCCTTATCAATACTGCGTTGGATACTTTTTTAAAATCCTGCGCTTTTACAAGCACCGAGCTACCTATAACCATGGCAAGCAATACAAGCTTCTTCATAAAAGAAATTTTTATTTATTATTCTGTTTCTGTTGTATTTTCTGTGTTATCTATATCTGTTGATGCATCATCACCCGTTGTGTTTTCTGGGCTTGGTGTTTCAGTGGTATCACCATCAACAGGCAATTCCCCAGTTGGTTCAGTAATTTCAACTGGTTCTTCTTGTTCCTCTATTTTAGAAATAGCAGCAATAGCGTCTTTTTCATCTACCCTAATCAGTTTCACGCCTTGTGTTGCCCTGCCCGATTCTTTGATAGAGGCCAGCGAAGTCCTAAGCGTAATGCCCGATTTGCAAGTAATAATCAAATCTTCCGTTTCGCTCACGTCCATTATGCCTACCAATTTACCTGTTTTTTCAGTGATGTTGATGGTTTTTACACCTTTCCCACCCCTATTGGTAATGCGGTATTCATCCACGGCAGTACGTTTGCCATACCCTTTTTCACTTACTACCAATACGTTCCTCGTTTTGTCTTCGGCATTTACGCAAATCATACCTACCACTTCATCTTTTGTATCGTCCACCTCAATGCCGCTAACACCTATGGCACCACGGCCTGTTGGCCTTACCTTAGCTTCAGGGAAGCGGATAGCCCTTCCGCTTTTCACGGCCATCATTATCTCGTTATTGCCATCAGTCATTTTTGCTTCCAGCAATTCATCGCCTTCGTTTATGGTAATGGCGTTTACGCCATTTGCCCTTGGGCGGCTAAAGTCTGCCAGATGCGTTTTCTTGATAGTACCTTGCTTAGTACATAAAATAATATAGTGGCTGTCAACAAATTCCTTGTTTTCTAGGCGGCCAACATCAATAATTGCTTTTACCTTATCGTCTTGTGGTATTTGCATTAGGTTTTGCAAAGCCCTTCCCATGGACTGCTTCTCCCCTTCTGGTATTTCATATACTTTCAACCAAAAGCACCTGCCTTTTTCGGTGAAGAAGCACATGGTATGGTGTGTAGATGCCACAAATAAGTGTTCTACATAATCTTCATTGCGGGTTTTGCTGCCAATAGCTCCTCTGCCGCCCCTTTTTTGCTGGCGGTAATCTGTGGCTGTGGTACGTTTGATATAACCAAGGTGGGATATGGTAACTACCACATCTTCTTCCTTGATGAAATCTTCCATCCGCATTTCGCTGGATAGGAACTGTATTTCACTTTTCCTAGCATCGCCAAATTTGTCTTTTATTTCCAGCAATTCGGTTTTGATAAGGTCGAAACGCAATTTTTCACTTGCCAGTAATTCTTTTAACTTGGCAATTACTTTGAGTAAATCGTTAAACTCGTCAACAATTTTATCACGCTCCATGCCAGTTAAGCGTTGCAAGCGCAACTCCAAAATAGCTTTTGCCTGAATTTCAGACAAGCCTTGCTCCTGCCTGTACAATTCATCAGTCAACTCTTCAAAGGCTGATTGGTTGATGTACCAGTTTTCTTCCTTGCTCTTTGCAATCAAAGTAGCTTTGGCCTCGTCAGGCGTGCGGCTTTCCCTGATTAGTTTAATTACTTCATCAAGATGGTCAAGTGCTTTTAAATAGCCTTCTAATATATGCGCCCTTTCTTCCGCCTTGCGTAACTCGAATTTAGCCCTGCGGATTACCACATCCATCCTAAACTCAATAAACTCTACTATTAAATCGCGTAGGTTCATTGTTTTAGGGCGGCCTTTACTAATAGCTACATTGTTGATGCCATAGCTAGATTGCAGCTCGGTAAACTTGTATAATTGGTTAATGATTACTTGTGCCACGGCATCCCTTTTCAAGTCCACCACTATCCTATTGCCCTCACGTTGATTACTTTCGTTGTTTACATGCGCAATACCATCAATAACTTTGTCGTTTACTAGCTGGCCTATTTTGTTTGTCAAAGCATCCAAACCTACTTGGTAAGGTACTTCTGTAATTACAATTTGCTCCCTGCCGCTTGGCTTAGTGTCCACATGGCATTTGCCACGCACCACTACCCTCCCGCGGCCAGTTAAGAATGCTTGTTTCACATCCTCCATGCCATAAATAACACCGCCTGTGGGAAAATCGGGTGCTTTTACATAGTCTATAAGCTCCTCGCAAGTAATGTCGTTGTTTTCTATATAAGCTATGCAGCCGTCCACTACTTCGCTCAGATTGTGTGGCATCATGTTGGTAGCCATACCCACGGCAATGCCAGATGAGCCATTGACCAATAACTGGGGAATCCTTGTAGGCAAAACGGTTGGCTCTTTCAAGCTATCGTCAAAGTTCAGTTGATAGTCAACTGTTTCTTTTTCAAGGTCTTCTAGCATCGCCTCGGCAAATTTTTCCAGCCTTACCTCTGTATAACGCATGGCGGCCGGAGGATCTCCATCCTGGTTGCCAAAGTTTCCCTGGCTGTCCACCATTTTATAGCGCATTGTCCAGCCCTGTGCCATACGCACCAAGGTATCGTATATGGAAGCATCACCATGGGGGTGGTACTTACCCATCACCTCCCCTACTATACGGGCAGATTTCTTGTACGGTTTGTTACTATTGTTGCCCAGCTCGTACATCCCAAATAGTACCCTCCGGTGAACAGGCTTAAAACCATCTCTTGCATCGGGCAAGGCACGGCCAACGATAACAGACATAGAATAATCTATATAGGCTGTTTTCATTTGCTCTTCAATATTCACCAGTATAATACGGTCGTTGTCGGCGGTTTGCTCAGGCAATTCTTGCGGTGTTTCTTCCATTTCAGCGGTTCACTTAATTTTTTATCCAATTATTATTTAAAATGGATTATTTTATGTTTAACACGTATTTGTTTTATAAAAACAAATAATTCTTCACTATTAAGGTGTGCGAAGATAGTTTTTATATACAGTAAATACTAATCAATATAATGTTTTAGCAAGGGTGTTTTATCCACAGTTGTGTGCAAACTAAACCTGTATCGTAGTGTTGCCTAATATCATTAATTATTTTTTGCTTAAACCCCACTCTAAACCACCGCTTTTCTTATCCGCAACAATTGCTCTAGCAAGGGTTCTAGCAGGTCAAGCCGTAGCATGTTTGCACCATCGCTTTTAGCCACGGCTGGGTTTGGGTGCGTTTCTATAAATAGCCCATCAGCCCCTGTTGCTATTGCAGCTTTGGCTATAGTGCCAATCAATTGAGGGTTGCCACCTGTGATGCCACTTGTTTGGTTGGGTTGCTGAAGGCTATGCGTGCAATCCATAATTACAGGCACATTGTGGGCTTGCATCCAAGGGATGTTCCTGTAATCAACCACTAAGTCCTGATACCCAAAAGTAGTACCCCTTTCAGTAAGCATTATTTGTTCATTGCCTGCTTTTTGTATTTTATCCACTGCAAATTTCATGGACGGGCCGCTTAAAAACTGCCCTTTTTTCACATTTACAACCTTGCCAGTCTCTGCTGCGGCAACCAACAAATCGGTTTGCCTGCACAGGAACGCAGGTATTTGCAATATGTCTATGTATGATGAAGCAATGGTAGCTTCCTCGTGGGCATGTACATCAGAAGTAGTAGGCAAACCAAAGGTTTTGCCTACCTTTTGTATCAATTCTAGCCCTGTGTCATCGCCCAAACCTGTAAAAGAACTGGCACTAGTACGGTTGGCTTTGCGGTAACTGGCTTTGAAAATATATGGTATTTCTAGCCTTTTGCAAATGCTATAAACTTTATCTGCAATTTCCATCACCATTTCCTCACTTTCTACTACGCAAGGGCCTGCTATTAAAAAGAAATTATCTGGGTTGTAAGCTTGGTTTTTACAAAGGTTGACTAAGTATTCTGGCAACATACATTTAAAATTTTAAAAAATATTATAACAATAATTGAATAAAATGTTATTACACAGGTGCAAGTTTGGTTAATCTGCCACTAAGGCACCAAGACACAAAGAGGCACAAAGTTTTAAGGGAAAGAAGAAGAAAAGAAAAAGAAGAAAATTTATGTTATTAATACTTTTTAATCTTCATGTTTTTGTGCCTTTGTAGCTAAAAAAGCATATTCGATGTAATAAAATATTTTTCAAGATTTCAAAAATAGGCTAAGGGGAAATTGCAAGCTGGGCTATATCCGCCACAGTTTTATTTTCTAGTATCTGCAAAGTTGCATCCCTTACTTGTTTCATCACCGTGCTAAGGCCACAATTACGCTCATCGCAGTTTTTGCATTTCTGGTAAAAGTTAAGGCTTACGCATGGCAACAGGGCTATGGGACCTTCTATCAGCCGCATTATTTTGGCCAGCCGCACATCTGATGGCCGCTGGTTGAAAAAGTAACCCCCGCCTTTTCCTTTTTTGCTGTCTAAAATACCTGCTTTTTTCAGCTCCAGCAATATATTTTCCAAAAACTTGAGGGGTATATTTTTCTTTTCTGCAATTTCTGCTATCAGGACGGGGCCATCTGTATCTTTTTGTGCCAAATACATCAAAGCCTTGAAAGCATATTGAGTTTTCATTGATAACATAAAATACTTAAATTTATTTTGCAATTTAGCTTAACTGCATGACAAACGTCAGCAGATATTTTAAATTTACTAATTTGAGGCTGGTTTAAACTGCAAGCAGCTTAGTATTTTGCCACAAAGACACAAAAGCACAAAGCGGCACGAAGGATTGAAGCAAAGAAAAGAATTACGGTCTTTGCTTTGGCAATTGCAACCTAATGTTCACGCTTTATTAAAAATGCAGCCAGTTCCGTCAATGCTTTTTTTCGGGTTGCTGTTACAGCTATCTCATCTAGGTGCGTGTAGGCTTTTGCGAGGTATTGCTCTTTTAGTTGATTCGCCCATGCGGCTACATTACATTCTTTAAAAATATCCAACATTTGTGCAACCTTATCGGTAGGATTGGTGGCAATCAATGCATTAATGGTAACTTTTTGTGCCGTGGTTGCCACTTCCAGCGCATGTAGCAATAAGAACGTTTTTTTGTTTTGCCTTATGTCGCCGCCTACATCTTTGCCAAATTTGGCAGGGTCGCCAAAAGCGTCTAAATAATCGTCTTGTATTTGGAATGCCAAGCCTAGGTTAAGGCCAAAATTGTAAATATGGTTGCAATTGGCCTCGCCAGCCCCACCGATGATTGCACCGAGTTTTAGGCTAGCCCCTAATAAAACAGATGTTTTCAAG
The DNA here is from genome assembly GCF_046546515.1 of Parasediminibacterium schistidii. Taxonomy (NCBI): domain Bacteria; kingdom Pseudomonadati; phylum Bacteroidota; class Chitinophagia; order Chitinophagales; family Chitinophagaceae; genus Parasediminibacterium; species Parasediminibacterium schistidii. The sequence continues at coordinate 21,267 of NZ_JBKHKJ010000034.1, forward strand.
GTAATCATGTGCAGGTATTCGTCAAAAGAAACGGCTGCTTGCTGCTCAAAATCCATGTCTAGCTGTTGACCCTCGCAAACTTCCCTTGACGTTTTATTGAACAAATCAAGCACTGCACGCAGGTGTTCCAGACTAATTTTGTTGATGTAGTCGTAGGCTTTTATCATCATTACATCGCCACTAAGCAGGGCAACGCTGTTTCCATATTTGGTATGCACCGTTTCCATGCCCCGCCGCAAGGTGGCAGCATCCATAATATCGTCGTGCACCAGTGTAAAATTGTGGAACAGTTCTATAGCAATTGCCACCTGCCAGGCATCTTCAGAAATATCGCCAAACAACTCGTTGCCCATCACGCACATTACCGGCCTTATGCGCTTGCCGCCAATGTTTAAAAAATAATTGCCCGGCTCGTACAGACTTGCCGGGTGGCCAGGAAAATGCGGCACATTGAAACGGGCAGTAAACCGTTTTGCCAATTCTTCAAAACTATGCATGGCACAAACCTACTTGAAAATAGCAATAAAAAGATTTGCTGTGGGAGAAAGGGTGCATAAAAATTTTTCTATTGGCTGTCTCATTGGTAGCATATATATTTTGTTTACAATAAAAAACCGAAACTTGAAACATTAAATTGGCTTGATAAAAATTCTGTGCAATTTACTCAATTCAATTTGTAATAATTTGATTGTAATTATTTTGTTTATTACAATTGTAATATACAATCAGTAATAAATAAAAATATTACAAATTAATTATTTAAGCCGTACAGGCAAGTATTGTTTGGATGCCCTTTGCTAATATATAAATATGATTAAAAGAGCCTAAACATTGCAAATGAACCAACGCTATAAGGTTCTTCCGTTGATTTATTGTGTACATTAATATACGAATTGTTTTATTGTAGTAAAACATCTACATTATACTAAATATGTCTCCAAGGCAATTAAAAGCAACACTAAGCTATGTTTTTGGCTATTTGTCTTATCATATCGAACGAATATGATAAAATAATTAAACAAAACACACTATTTATTTTAAATTTATCTCTTTCTACCCATCACTATAAAACTGGCACTATTATAAACCCCTACACTTATTAGCAATATGTTTTGATGCTAAGCTATTGCGTAAAATAAGTTTTATCACATTTCAAAAATTCAACAAAAATGGAAAAAGAACAAACAACAGCCAGCAAGTACAAGAATGATGTTGTAGTACTAGCGCATGAAAGGCAAGCAACAACAAACAAAGAACATGAAAAAGGGATGCCTGCCTTTTCTAGTTCCCGCAGGAATTTCCTTGCTCTTGCTGGTTCTGCAACGCTTGGTTCTGCTTTTTTATTAAATGCCTGTAAAAAATCGGATGACAACACCCCTGCTACCTATGCAAGTGTAACGCTAACTGCCGATGATTATGGCATTTTAAATTATGCATACGCACTGGAACAACTAGAAGCTGCTTTTTACACGCAGGTAATTGCTACACCCTACACTAGCATCTCGGCTTCTGAACTGTCGCTGCTAACAGACATAAAAAACCATGAAGTTGCCCACAGGGAATTTTTCAAATCTGCTTTAGGCGCAAAAGCAATTGGAGGTTTAAGCGTAAATTTCACCTCGATTAATTTTAAAGACCGTGCAAGCGTGCTTGGTGCCGCAATGGCTTTTGAAGACTTGGGCGTTGGCGCATACAATGGCGTGGCTCATGGCATTGCAAATGCTGCATATTTAACACTGGCAGGCAAAATAGTTTCTGTGGAAGCACGCCATGCTGCCTACATAAGAGAACTGATAACACCAGGCAGTTTTGCAGGATCAGATGTTATTGATGCCTCTACAGGTATTGACAGGGCAATAACCCCTACCAATGTGCTAAAATCTGCAAGCGTATATATTTATAATTCAATAGACGTAAGCAAACTTCCTTTATAAAACTCAATACTTCATTCATTAATAATAAAAAATAATAATATGAACTTACAAAATATTTTATCAGAAATTGAAAATGTAGACCCGGAAATCTACGAGCGCATCAGCACCCGCAGAAACTCATTATCGCATCTTGGCAATATGGGCAAGCGTGTGGCACTCACGGCGCTTCCTTTTGCTTTAGGGGCTATGCTTACAAAAGCTTATGGGCAAACAGTACCCCCAAGCGTAATTGCAACCTTGAATTTTGCCTTAAAGCTTGAATATTTAGAATCTAGTTTCTATGCTAACGGTTTAACATCTTCTGGCTTAATCCCTGCAGCCGACGTAGCAGCAATACAAATAATCAGCCAGCACGAAAGCCAGCATGTTACTTTCCTGAAAGCAGCAATAACAGGTGCTGGTGGAACGCCAGTTGCTTCCCCTACTATTGATTTTACAGCCGGCGGCACTATCACCAATTTGTTTAGCAACTATGATGTTTTCTTGGCTTATGCACAAACATTTGAAGACACAGGCGTAAGGGCATACAAAGGGCAAGCAGGTAGTTTACAGGGGTCTGCTTACCTAGCACCTGCTTTGCAGATACATGCTGTTGAAGCTAGGCATGCATCTAAAATAAGGCAAATCAGGGCAGGCAGAAGTGGCACCGTAGCTGGGGTAAAGCCATGGATTACTTCAAACTACAACGGAATTGCTAGCTCCACTTCAACATCTGCTAGCTATACTGGTGAGGAAGTAAGTGTTCAAGCAGGCCTTAATATTGTGGGCATCAATGGATATACATCTATTACAGCAACTGTTGCGTCAGAAGCATTTGACGAGCCATTGACATCGGCAGATGTGCTTGCAATAGTGAAGCCATTTGGTATTTCTTAACTAATATATGAATCTAGTTAAATAGATTATAGGCTGTGCAGATTATGCGCAGCCTTTTTTGGCACTATCTTACAATAACGCCCTTAAACTTGCCCGCCCAATATTGATAACCTTTGTTTCGCCGGGTTTGCGGCCTTCGTAGCTAAAACTAAGCTCTAGGTTATTGATGAGGCGTTTGGTTAGCTCTATGTTCCACAAGTAGTTTTTGCCTGGCAGCAGCCCGTCTAGCATGATATAGCTAACGGTGCTGTTGGTAGTACCTACATAGCTGATATTGTTGTAGGTAAACTTTGCCGTAATGCTGGTATTTTGCACGGCATTGTATTTAGTTTCAAGCGTTAGGGAATTGCTGGTTGATTGTTCCCCGCCATATTCTTGGCTATTTTGTTTTTTTAGATACAGATAGCTCACCAATAGCCTGTATAGTGTTCCGTTGTTGTAGGTAAACCTAGGCTCGGTAGAAATGGTTTTCAGCGAATAATTCTTATTGGCAAAAGATGGCGCTCGGGAATCGTTGCTGCCTATTTTCTGCTGAAAATCCAATGTAAATTTCCTGTTGAAACTTACCCTCCCTTTCACGCTCCACTCACTTAGCTGGTTGCTTTCAAAGCCGTAGGTCAGCAGGTTTTTTGTATAGTTTAGTATGTTGCTTATGTCAACGCCCCAAATGCTACTGGAACGGTTGAAGGAAAGGGTATTGCTCAATACATCCCTCAAAGTTATCAATGCAGTATCGGCAATTTTCCCATTAAAGGGGTTAAAAACAGGGTTGTCTTGTGCCAATACCTTTTTGCCTGTTTGCAGGGCAGACTGGGTATTGATGCGGCTTAGTATGTTTTTCAAAAACTTGTTTTTTATGCCAGTTGCCAAAGCTTTTGGGCTTAGCATCACGCTGTAATTGAACTGCGTGTAATTGCTTTTGATATACACATTGGTAGGCGTGTATATCCTAATGTATTTTGCTTGATCCGAGAATCGGGCAAATTCAAACTCGTTCAACTGCTGTATGCCATCGTTGTTATAATCTATCCAAGCATACTGCCCCTGCCCTGCCGACACTTGTATATAACTTAGGTCGCGCTGCTGCTCCTGCCCTGCCCCTATTTCGTACAAGGTATTGCCCGATATAAAACCTTTCAGCCCATTAAAACTATACTCGGTCCTGGCCACAAGGCTATTATCGGCCGTGAGGTTGGTAATGCTTTTGTTATACACCTGCAATTTCCGGTAAGTGGCATTCAGCTGCAATTGCTGTTTTTTGTTTTGCAATAGCTCTAGCTGGAAATTATAATTATGGCTGCGGTCTATTTGTAAAAATCCTTGTTGGTATGCTTGTTTGTCGCTTCGTGTGGTATAGGTAAAGCTCCATTTGTTTAGTTTCTGGGGGTTGCTATTCAGGTATGCGGTTACAATATCAAAGTCGAAACTATTTGTGGATAATGAATCTGCCCCTGCAATGCGCTGCACATTATGCTCCATCACATACCCCCCACCAATAATCATATTACCCAAATGCGGTAATATTTTATTTATGTCTATGGAAGGCTTGAAATAATACCCTTTTGCACCTGCATTGTTGTTGTTGGTAAGGCTAATGCCTGCATTTGTTTTCCAGCCTTTAAAGGCATGTATATGCTGCATAGTTTGGCGTATGCCTTTGTAGGCATCGCTTCTTATATATCCTGCAACGGAATACTGGAACGAATTGTTATTGCTGTCTTTTATTTGCATGGCCATGCTCTGCAATTTCTCAGTGGCACTTTTTGTGCCAAGCGGCAGCCCCCAGTCCCGTGCAAACTCTACCGACCGCAGCCGTTCTATGGGCGTAAACTGCTTGCCAATATTTTCATAGCCCAAAGTTGTGTTGTACTGCAAGGGCTTTCCATCCAAATGGAACTTGCCAGCATGGTTTAGCAGCAACCTAGTTGCAAGACCGGTGTTATCACTTTTATTTTTGGTAGAAAATGTATTTGCATCATAATTGCTTACAGCCACGTCTGTTTGTACACTTGTATTTGCATTAATTGTATAAGTAGTGCTTAGGTTTACCAGTTGTTGCTTTTTGGGGGTAACCAAGAAGGTGGCAGGTTCAAAATTTCCCTGTGGCACACCGTTTACTGGCGGCAGGTATTGATAAACCTTCCCATTTGCCCCATTGAAATAAGGCACATAATTGCCTTTATTGGCACCTACTTCTACAAAACTCAACACATACCTAGCACTATCTGGACTGGTTGAATATTGATAGAAAGAATCGGTGCTGTTGGTTATTGGCCGCTTTGCATACATTATTTTAGAAATATTAAACGTGTCGATACTACCAATAGGATAAAAAGCATTCTGGATGCTGTCGCCAATATTTTGAAGGAAACGGGTTTCGTTGGAGTCAAGCGCTTGGTTAATAGGCGAATTTTTGGCATCGGCGTTTTGGTATATCCCAACGGCAAGCGTTAGCCGTTTGTTCAACTTTACTTCGTCATTGGCGTATAACAAACTATTCAGGAAGTTGCGGTCGGCATATTCAAATTCCACTTGTATCCTCGTGTCTTTGGTTATCATCCGCTTGGGCATAAACGTTACCTCTGCGGTGTTGTAATTGATGGTATAGTCTTGGTCTGCACCACGCTGCAACAATTGCCCGTCAATAAAAACATGCTCCGTATTGGCCAGCACTACAAAATACAATTCATTGTTGGCCCCTTGCAGGCGGTAAGGCCCTTGGTTACCCTCGCTGCCCTGAAAAATATTGCGGGTAAATTTCCCTTTGGCTATAGCACCGCTTAGCAGCAATTTATTGCTCCCCTCCTGCCCTATTTTTGTTTTTTGCTGGTACGATACGCCTTGAAGCCGCTTGTAAAATTTTAGGAAATAATTATTGTCCTGCCTTATGTCTATATCGCCTAAGTCCAGCTCCCAATTGCGTTTTTTAAACTGTAGTAATATCTTGTCAAACTCATTCAATTGCTGTGTGGTGCCGTCTGGCTGTATGGGTATGTTGTTGTCGGTTATGGCAGCCGCTATCTCTATGCTGTCGCCGATAATGCCGCTTAGTTGCAGGTTTAATTGTGAGTTGAATACTGCATCCTGGCTATTGCCAAAACTTAGGCTGCGCCCAAAGCTACCGTTGTAGTTGACAGCCCCAAAGTCGAACAACCCATTGCCAGTATTGCCCGCATTGCCTTGGAAAAATGTGGTACCATGGGCAATAAAATTATTGCTCACGCTATCGTAGTTAAAACGCCTGGCAGGGGTGGTAAACGCAAAAGGGAACGTGCGGTAAGTAACCAAAACGCTATCTGCCTGTATCTTTTTTTTCCAGCGGATGGTGGCTTTTATATAGTCAATGGAATAGAAAAAAGTATCTAAGTTTTTAATAAAAAGCGTGTTAGGCACAATGCTCAGCTTGTCTAGCTGAACGATACCGCTTGCTTTTATTTTTTTGGTATGCATGTTCGATAATTGGGCATTGCCTGTACCCATGCCCAACAAAGCCCATATTAATATTGCGATACCTTTTTTCAGTGCTGCTGTTTATAGTTGCAATGTTACTGATAAGTAGGTTTGATAAATGTTATAAGTAGGGGTTCTTTGCCATGTAAGTATTTTTTGAAGTCGTAGTGAAAATTAGCATATTGGGATTGCATAGTCTATTACACGTTATTTGCATATTATCAAAGAATAGATTTCTATGCAAACTTTAGCGCAATTACAATCAGGCAAACTAAAAGGCAGTACCACCATCAAATTGTGCTGTGGGCTTACTACATTATCACCCGAAATATTCGATTTGGCCGATACGCTGGAAATACTCGACTTGTCTGGCAACAACCTCTCTGTCCTGCCTGATGACTTTGCAAAGTTACAACAGCTAAAAATATTGTTCTTGTCCAACAATCAATTTACCATCTTCCCAGAAATATTGGGTCAATGCCCACAATTAGAAATGATTGGTTTTAAAGCTAATAAAATAACCACCATAAGCGAAAATGCCTTGCCAGTAAACTCACGCTGGCTTATCATGACCAATAACAAGCTGGAAAAACTGCCTGCTTCTATTGGCAACTGCAAACGGATGGAAAAGCTGATGCTGGCGGGCAATTGTTTAAAAGAACTTCCCGTAGAATTATCCAATTGCAAAAACCTTGCTTTGCTGCGCATTTCTGCCAACCAATTAGAAAGTTTACCAGATTGGCTGTTGCAAATGCCCAAACTGGCATGGCTGGCATTTTCAGGCAACCCTTTTTGTAAGGAAAATGTCGATAATAAAGCTGAGCTTGCAAGCATTGACTGGGCATCATTAACAGTAACAAAACAATTGGGCGAAGGCGCATCGGGTATTATTAGCAAAGCAATATGGCAACAGGACAGCAGCCCAACCCAAACCGTGGCCGTAAAAGTGTTTAAAGGCGAATTAACCAGCGACGGCCTGCCGGAACACGAAATGGATGCCTGCTTATTGGCAGGCACGCACCCCAATTTGGTAAACCTGTTTGGCAAAATAAGCAACCACCCTGCCCAACAAAAAGGATTGGTTTTGGGTTTAATACCACCCATTTACCGCAACCTTGGGCAGCCACCTAGTTTTGCAACCTGCACCAGGGATGTATTTACCGAAGGCATATCCTTTACCAAGCAAGAAACTATCATCATTGCTACCTCTATCGCCTCTGTAGCAGCACATTTACACAATAGAGGTATTATGCACGGCGATTTATACGCCCACAATATCCTTACAAACCCTGATGCCCACACACTAATTGGTGATTTTGGTGCCGCAACTGTTTATGCCACAACGGAAACACAGATCAGTTATTTGTTGGAACGCATTGAAGTGTTTGCTTTTGGTTGCCTGCTTGAAGACTTACTAAACCTTACTGCCCCCAACGAAAATACCAAGGCTTTGCATGAATTGAAAGCAGCTTGTATGCAGGAAGATGTATGGAGCAGGCCAGGTTTTGGAGCAATAATGGGGATCATGAATGAGCTTAGTGCATAATTGGCATACCACGTTCGGTTACTACTCACCTCATAGCACACTAGGCACATAGATTTGAAAAAGAATACAAGGTCATTTAGTTAGGATTGGCAAAATAGGCTTCATTTCATAAAATAACATTTGGATTTTTGCAAGTCTTTGTGGCCTTATGCAAGCGAAGCGTTTTCTTTCAGCTATGTGCCTATGTAATAAAAAATAAATGTGCATAAAAATGCGTAACATCAGTTTATGATTTGTTCAGCGTTTCCTTTAATTTCGCATTTTAATGAACCTTTCCACTAAGCATTTACTGGGTATAAAACACCTTACAAAGGAAGATATTGAAACCATACTTTCTACTGCGGCAGATTTTAAAGATGTGTTGCAAAGACCAGTGAAAAAAGTTCCTTCTTTGCGAGACGTAACGATTGTAAACCTGTTCTATGAAAATTCTACTCGTACTCGTATGAGCTTTGAATTGGCGGAGAAACGGCTAAGTGCTGATACACTGAATTTTTCTGCAAGCGGCTCATCGGCGGCAAAAGGCGAAACGCTTTTAGACACGGTGAACAATATCCTAAGCATGAAGGTGGACATGGTAGTGATGCGGCACAGTGCAAGCGGCGCCCCGCACTTTCTAGCTAAAAAAATAGATGCAGCTATTGTGAATGCGGGAGACGGCATTAACGAGCACCCCACGCAGGCATTACTGGATGCTTTTTCCATGCAGGAAAAATTCGGCTCCTTGCAAGGATTGAACGTGGCCATTATTGGCGACATCATGCACAGCCGGGTGGCACTAAGCAATATTTACCTTCTGAAAAAAATGGGCGCAGAGGTAATGGTAGCAGGGCCGCCAACGCTAATACCCAAATATATAAAAGAAGCATTGGGCGTAAAAGTAGAATACAATGTAAAAGCTGCCTTGGAATGGTGCGATGTAGCCAATGTGCTGAGGATACAGCTTGAGCGGCAAAGCCAGCCACTGTTTTCATCACTTAGGGAATATAACCTAGCCTATGGCATCAGCAGGAAGCTGCTGGATAGTATTTGCAAAGAAATAACCATCATGCACCCAGGCCCCATTAACAGGGGGGTAGAACTAGACAGCGATGTGGCTGACGGCAGCAATTCCATAATCCTGAACCAAGTTGAAAATGGGGTGGCGGTTAGGATGGCAGTATTGTATTTGCTGCGACCTTAATATTAGTATTGAGCCATGAAGGCGCTAAGGCTCAAAGAAGCCCTAATATTTTTATTATCCTTACCTTTGAAACTAATCCTAAATCTCATAATAGGGGAGGCTTAAAAGCCCTCCCTTTAGGAACAGGAGGGTTGGCTCTTAATCTTTTCTATATGCGTATATGTTTATTCCCCGGCACATTCGACCCCGTAACACTAGGGCATATTGATATTATAAACAGGGCGTTGCCTTTGTTTGATAAAATTTATATAGGCATTGGCATCAATGCAATTAAAAGCCCCATGTTTTCTTCAGAACAAAGGCTGGAATGGTTTAATGAGATATACAAAGATCAACCCCGTGTGGAAAGTGCCATTTACGAGGGGCTAACGGTTCAGTTCTGCAAAAAAATAGATGCCCACTTTATACTCCGGGGCATACGCTATGTAAGCGATTTTGAATACGAAAAAACCATTGCCGATGCCAACCGCACTTTAGATAGAAATATAGAAACCGTTTTTTTAACTGGCGAGCCTAAATATACCTCAGTAGCTTCTACCATTGTAAGGGATATATTAAAAAACGGAGGCGATGCTTCGCCTTTTTTACCACAAGCAGTTATTAATTCTTTAGTCGTAAGTCATAAGTAAGTAAGCGACTTCTAAAACTCATAATTTATAATTCATAACTCATAACTTCCATTTACTTTGCAGCATTATATTATTTGAATGAGGTTATTGGGCAAAGTATTCGTTTATTTAACTGTTTTAATAGGCTTGGCTCGTGCCGAGGCATCTGCCCAACGCACTAGTACGGGGAATACGCAAGGCGATGGCAACACTGGTGTTGCCTACGATAACCAAGGAAGGCCTATTAAAAAAACCAACAAACAAGACTCCCTCCAGCACAGGGACAAATTTGTAGATTCCATTACGATTTACTACCGATATTTCGATTCTACCCGTACACGAACGCTCGATTCGTCCTTAAATGACTTCAATAAACGTTTTCCTGTGCCTTACACTTACGAAGATTTAGGCAATCTAGGTACTGCCGCAAGACCGTTGCTATTTAGCCCTGGCTTAAAAGCAGGCTGGGATGCTGGCTTCCATCAATACGATTTGTATAAATTCACCATAGAGAACACCAAGTTTTACCAAACAACCCGCCCTTTTACCGAGCTGGGCTATTTGCTAGGGAGCAAAAGCGAGCAACTGATCAATTTTACCCACACGCAAAACAGGAAGAACAATTTTAACTTTTCGCTTGAATACCGTTTTTCCAATTCCCCAGGCTTGTACCGCACCCAGAATGCAAGTCACAACAATGTTAGGTTTGCTACCCATTACCAATCGCCCAATAAGCGGTATGAATCTTTTTTTATCTATTTATCTAACAAACACGCCAGCTCAGAAAACGGGGGCTTGGTTGATAAAGGAAAGTTGGATAGCCTTGCTTTAGGCAACCCTTATGAAATAGATACCCGATTGGGTAGTCCAATACTTTTTAACACCAACCCTTTTAATACCAAGGTTAATACAGGCAATATCTACAAGGAAACCAATATCATGTACCGACACCAGTACGATTTGGGTACTAAAGATTCTTTGGTTACAGATTCTGTAACTTATCATTTGTTCTACCCACGTTTCAGGATGCAGCACACGTTGTTGTTCACAAGCAATGAGTACATGTTTATGGACAATGCCGCCGTGGACAGTGTTTATAAGCAGTATTTTAATTATGCAATTGCTAATCCTAGTGCCAATGGCGTGGATACCATCATGTTTAAAGACAAATGGACAAAACTGAGCAATGAATTTAGCCTTATTTCTTTCCCAGATAAAAACAACCAAAGCCAGTATGCCAAAGTGGGTGCCATTATACAAAACCTGTTTTATAAAGGCAACGACACCATTTCGCATACTTATTACAATGTCTCGTTGGTTGGCGAATACAGGAACAGGACAAGGAACAATATATGGGACATAATTGCCAATGGTCAATTGTACCTGAATGGCTTGAACGGCGGCGATTATCAAGCATATATAAGTCTGAAAAGGCAACTGAGTAAAACAATAGGCAGCTTGCAACTAGGTTTTCAAAATGTAAACAAAACGCCATCGTTTATTTATAGCAACAGCACCAGTTTACCAGTGCAGCTACACCAGACATTCAAGAAAGAAAACACCATCCATTTGTTTGCCGTTTATGAAAACCCCTTGGCCAAGGTAAAACTAGGGGGTGATTATTACTTGGTAAACAATTACGCCTATAGCGATAGTTTTTTTACCGTGAAACAAGATGCTACTTTATTTAACGTACTGCATGTTTATGGCGAAAAACGGTTTGATTTGAGCAAACATTGGCACTATTATGCCGAGCTCCATTTGCAACAGGCTACTGGAGGCGCACCATTGAATATGCCACAATTAATTACCCGCCACAGGATAGCGTATGAGGGTAATTTTTATACTAATTTATTCCTTTCAACAGGGTTTGAAATCCGATACCTAAGCAATTACAAAGCACCAAACTATTCCCCTTTTACAGGACAATTTTTTTATCAGGACAATTATACACTTAGCAACAGGCCCGATGTTAACTTCTTTTTCCACTTCCGTATCAGGAGCTTTAAGGCCTTTGTGAGGCTTGAAAACTTAAATACGCTAAGTCCAAGCAAAGGCTTTTCTTTCAACCATTACAATTTTAAACTAGTCGATTACCCAGCAACAGGGCTGTGGACGCATGTAGGCATCTGGTGGAACTTTGTTAATTGATAGATTAGAAATATTTTTAAATAACTTTATCCATTCCCGAATAAGATTTTTTTCATTTTATCAACCTTTTTTCGTTGTCCTTTGTGTCCTTAAAGTGAACCGTTTTACCTTAAACTAGATTCTCTTTGGGTGCATTTCAAATCTTCTCTTTTTATTCCCTTTTTTATTTTCCAGCAAGATAGATAATTGATGGTGATAGGCGTACCCTATTCCCGACCCCACCCCAACCCTCTACAAAGGGAGAGGGAGCAAGAACAAGGAGAGGGGGGCAAGAACAAACGAGGGAATAAGAAGAACTAAGCGAAGATTTGGAATGGCTTATTTTCTGTTTTTAAGTGATTTATTTTTTTTCTATTTCTCCTTTTTGCCTATAACTCATTGATATTCAGTTGTTTGTGTTTTTTAAGTCTCATTTTTTATTATAATTTAAGTGAATTTTACGATAATGTATTGATAATGGAATGATAGTTTTACTATAGTAGAATGATAATTTATTGATAAGAAACTGATAAGATTTTGGTAGTGGATTATTATTTTCCTAAACCAACTAACATCAGATGCGAGAGGCAAGGCCAAGATGCCCGTAGTTCCTCCTTTAATGTAAAATTGACATTAAAAGGTATATAGTCCAAAATAAAAATCCTATATGGGGGAAATATTCCCCCATGAGTATCCAAAATTTCCCCCATATAGGATACTTTTTAAACCTAGATTTTGCAGTTGAAATATATTGAAAACAATAAAAAAACGAAATTTTGAAATGCACCCTTCTCTTTGAGCTTCTTTGCGCAAAAATTTTTGTGTTCGTTGTGGTTAAATTATTTTTTAGAAACTAACCTGAATGGGGGAAATTATTTTAAAAGTATCACTTAGCCTCAATTTTCGCTCTCCCTATCACTCATACATAACTCATCATTCATAAATCATCATTAAATATTCCCTTTTTTTCAAAATAAATGCCATGACTGGCCTACTTTCGCAGAAAATAATCATTATGGGTATCGCTGATAAATTAGCTGGGTTACGTGAAGACAAAATTACTGCCAACCTAAAGGCTGGCGAAGATTTTTTGGCCACAAACAAATTAAGGCCCGAAGTAACTGAAACTGAAAGCGGCTTGCAGTATGAAGTTTTGATCCTTGGCACTGGTGGCAAACCATTGTCTAGCAGCACGGTTACTTGCCACTACCACGGCACTTTGCTAGATGGTTCTGTGTTTGATAGCAGTGTACACCGTGGGCAAACTGCATCTTTTCCTTTGAACAGGGTAATAAAAGGCTGGACAGAAGGCTTGCAGTTGATGCCAGCAGGCAGCAAGTTCAGGTTTTTCATACACCCTAACCTTGCTTATGGCGACAGGCAGATAAGTGCACAAATAGGGGCAAACAGCACCCTAATTTTTGATGTAGAACTAATTGATTTCAAGTAAGACTCAAAGGCCATTAAACATAAAAGCCACTTTTAAATTTCTACTAAAAAGTGAAATTTGAAAGTGGCTTTTGTAATTATACTACTATACTATTTTCATTTGCCTTCTATACTTGGCACTATTGGCTTTGCATGGCCTCTGTGGCATGTATTGCAGGTAACCACTTGCACTGCTGAGCTATCTGATGGTTGGTGGCTAATACTATGCAAGTATTTGTCGTTCATTTCATTGGTCATCAATATCATTTTACGGCTAACTTCTTTTATAGGGTTGTCATCGCTTGCCAAATCTAGTTTTTTAGGATTGGCTTTAGAGCGCGCATGGCAATAGCCACAACTTACGCTTAGCGAATGCTTGTACTCATCCATCAATTGGTCTAGGCTATCATGGCTAATATTTGCCGGCAGCACTTTCAGATTCCTTTTTTTAGGTTGCACTTCTGTACTTGGCGAAATTGCGGCGATGTTTGCAGCAACCATAAAAAACATTAAAATTACAATGGTGGTTTTCATTTTATTTCTTAGAATCATAGAAGGTTTGTTTTAAAAAGGTAAGATAAATAATCTGTGCTAAATAAAATTAAAATTCAGTAAAAAATGATTTAAATATAGAAAAAAGCAATGCACTAAGCATAGGCTAGATGTAAAAACTTGCTGGTCAAAATGAGTTTTCACATTAAGTATAAATATGTTATATTATAAATTATAGAAAAAAGACTATCAAATAGATTAAATGTGTAAAAAAAATTCTACGTTTTTGCAGCCAAAAAGATAAAACACTTGTCTATTAATTTTAAATGTGCATTCCTAATTAAATTATCCTTAAAATTCGAAAAAAAAGTAGTACTAATAGTAAATAATTACCATAGTAATAACTAAAAAGAATGATAGCTTAATTTCAAAGAATGCTGATTGAAAACTTCGAGTAATACACACACACACTAAAAGAAGATTATGAAAAAAACAGTTTTACCCTTATTGGCAAGTTTTATAGCGGCAGGTCTTTTTGGCCAAAGTTCCGTTCCTAAAACAACGACACCAGCACCTGTTACAACATCAGCAACCACCGTAAAAACTACTAGCCCTAAAAGTTCAAGTGGCGATTTAACTAGGCCTTTGACCATTGGGGGTTTTGTTTTTGCAAAAGATTTCCCAACTGCGGCAAAAATTTTCAGTCATAATACACAAGGCTGGAAAAATCCTATTACACCTGGATTGACTGGTTTTTTAAGTAAAGGCCTATCTCCAAAAATTGATTTTTTAGTTGGCTTGGATGCTACTATTACAGAATACAAGAAATCTGATGCCAATTTTTATTACACAAAACTTAAAAATAATACTTTAGAAAACGTTCAAAAGTTATACTTAGAAGGTGATGCACTTATAAACTTCAAGTTTGCCACAGATGACAAAATGGTAGTACCCTATTTAACAGGTGGTGTCACTCTAGCTATGTATAACAACTCTTTGCTTTTCCCTTATGCAACTGGAGGAGGCGGCGTCCAGTTTAAACTAAGCGAAGGTGCATTCTTGTTTGCACAAACCCTTTTAAGGGTGGGCTTAAGCAATCCAGCAAAAGAAAACCTTACATATTCCATTGGTACAGCTTTTTACTTGAAGAAGAAAGTGATGGCTAAAGTAGTACCTATTGTGGAGTTGGATACAGATAAAGATAGCATTCCAGATAGCAGGGACAAATGCCCTACTATTCCGGGCATAGCTAAATACTTTGGTTGCCCTATACCCGATACCGATAATGATGGTGTAAATGACGAACAAGACTCTTGCATCAACATTCCTGGAATAGCCAAATATCATGGATGTCCTATACCTGACACTGATAAAGACGGCATTAACGATGAAGATGACAAATGTCCTACAGTGCCAGGCATTGCCAAGTATAATGGTTGCCCAATACCAGACACAGACGGTGATGGCATAAACGACGAAGAAGACAAATGCCCTAATGAACCTGGTATCAAGGCAAATAATGGCTGCCCAGAAATTCAAAACAAAATGAATGAATTGGCCAAAAGCATTTACTTTACGCCTGGTGGCAGTACTATTTCGCCAAAAGCATTTGGTTCTTTGGATCAGGTAGTAAGCCTAATGCAGAAATATACAGCATTTAAACTAGAAATAGAAGGACATACAGACAATGTAGGCAGCCCTATTGCTAACCAAAAAATATCTCAGAAACGTGCTGACGCTATTAAAGGATATTTCATAAGCAAGGGCATTGATGCTGGCCGCCTGTATGCAATTGGTTATGGCTTGGAAAGGCCAATTGCAAACAATAAAACTGTTGCAGGGCGTGCCTTGAACAGAAGGGTAGAGCTAAAAGCTAAGTATTAATGTTTTGAAGTCTATCTTTAATATAAAAAGAGGTTACCCAGCAGGGTAGCCTCTTTTTTATTATGCAGCTATATAGGCAAGCCGATACATTATTGAAATTAAAATACGCAATGTTTATAAGCCCGATTTTAAGGATTCTATGATTAATATCACATTAGTGGAATTGTCTATTACTGCTTTTTTGTAATTATAAAACAATTGGATGTGGATAGATAATACTTAATGCACTTTACCAGATGTACAAGCACAATAGCATATTGACCTTTATTCATGAATATAGGATAATGAAAGAGGTTTGACTTTTTAAGAAAATTTAAATTTGTCGCCTTATTTTATAATACAGAAAGGATGGGATTATTATATAACCAGATACTAGATATTCATAAACAAAGCCCCGAAGGGGTGAAATTGTTGACAATTTCACCCCTTCGGGGCTTTTAGAAAACTCGAAATATCCAATTTGCTATACTAATGCAATCCCTTGGGGATTGAGAAATTATAAAAGCGATTTCCCTAGGGTTAACAATCTTCGAGAAGCAACAATATCCATCCGTATGCCTAATTCTATAAATTTAACCATTTAGCCCAGCTTTTGAAATGGAAACAACAGCCTTGGTAGCCAAGAACAAATAAACCCCATCACCTAAACCAACTAGCGAATCCATGATAGCATATTTCCTGTGGAAATAAAGTAAATCAAGTCCGTATAAAACGTTGGTAATAACCATAAACCCCACTGCAATTAGGAATAAGCCGATAGCGGGATGGTTTACTCTTTTTTTTGCATCAAGAATTGTGTATACCGCAAATACCAAGATACCGCTGTGCAGTGCCAATTGCATATAATAAGTTTCATTTCTTAGATTTGGTACAAATAGCCATAAGCAATTAACTGCTGCAAGTAGTAAAAGCGCAACTATAAACACGATATGGCTATAGTTGTGGTTGCGCTTCATTTGCTGGAAATAACAGCCAAATACCAAGTAACTAGCTGTGTATAAACTAAGCCCTATATAGGCTATATCATCATTGCCAAAGATGGTAAAAATATCTGCAAACAATGAACAAAACAAACCTGCATAACTATAAAAACTAACTTTTTTAACAACTGGCGATAGCAATATGCTTGTTAGCAGCACCGGCACTACCCATACCCGGGAAAAGCTATACACTATGTATTGCTTTTTGTACAAAGCCACGCATTCTGTTATAACTGATACCCAAAAGGCAATAAACAACAACGCATTCGTATTAGTATTTTTTTCTTTATGCTTTGGCATTTATAGTCTAGTTATATATAAAAATGATTACCTAAAACAAGGGCAGCTATTTGTTTTAGCTGCCCTTGTCCATTAACAATTACATTGATAACTTTTTTATCCGTTTTGCTGCATAGCCAACGCCAGAAGCAAGCAATATTAGGCTCATGCCGCCATCAAACGGCACAACCGGCCCGCCACCCGTGGCGGGTATGCCCCCACCGGCACCACCGCCGCCGGGGGTGCCTCCGCCACCGCCAAACTGTGCTTGCAATTGTGTTGAAACCAAGATTATGGCTATTGCCAACAACCATTTTGTTGCATCCTTTTTCATGTTCTCCATTTAAATATTTTAGTAAAAGCCCTGCCAGGCTTGAAGCATGACAGGGCAAAATCATTCCTTTAACCCGGATTTTGCAGTTGAAATCTATTGCAAGCCCCAACTACTTCAAACACAAGCATTTGCTTGATTTTTTGGCCTAGTCATAGTACACTATGTTTTCGACCAAAAATTCGGCTCAAATACTTGTCTTTATTGCATTTGAGCCTTTCATAACGAAGTCAAATGCAAAATCCAGGTTTAATCTATCAGTAATTGCGTTTGCAACATGGCTTTACCAGCCGCATCCGTGGCCTTAACCGTAAACACGCCTTTTGCTACCTTTAAACTCATGGGGTAGCTGGCCGTGCCACCATTGTGCCAGATGTTTTTCAGTATTACCTGCTGGCCAAGGGCATTGTACACCGAAATGGTGTAACTGCCTTTTGCTAAGTTGGCCAATTGCACATTGGCAGTGTGGTTTTTAGCAGGGTTGGGGTAAACAACCAGCTTGCTAATGCCAATTTCCGCTATTGGTGTAGTTGCAGCGGCCTTGCCAAACACTATGCTGAACCTATTGCTACTTTCCGTTGCCACTCCTGTGGAGCTGAACTCATAAACAGTGGCATCGCTGCCGATGGCGATTTGCTTGCCAAGGTAGGCATCCTGCAAGTATGCTTGCAACCCTTCTGCTTTAAACATACCTGCATCCACTTGCAGGCGGTAAATGGTGTTTGCCGCCAATTGGGAAAGTTTCAGGCTAAGAACATCCCCTTGTTTCGGACTAGGCAAGCCGTCAATTGACAGTTCTAATGCCCCTGCTTCCTCCACGAGGGATAGGTTTTCCTTTTCGTTCAGCATCTTGCGAGAATCCTCGTCGCCGTATTGGCGGGTAAACCTGTCGTCAAATGCGGCTACCGTTCCATCTACATTGATGTTACCAATACCTGCCGCATCTTTCCACAAGCTAACCGCTATCCTGCTTACTGGTTTTTCTGCCCCAAATATGGCTGTTAATGGCTGGTTAGTTACCTTGTTAGCCTCGGTTATCACCAATTGCCTAGTGGTGGTGGTGTTACTGTTGGTCTGCACCCAGAAACCTTGCCCTGGCTGTATATAGCGGTTTATTTTAGATAAGGGGTTGTTACTAGTATGCGAAGTGGCATTGTACGCCACGAAAACTTGGTAGCCTGCCGTGGTAAGCATGGTAGGGTCAAAGTAATAGTAGTAATTGCTCAGCCCTGTTTTGCTAAGTGCCTCCCAGTCTATTGCGCATGGGTAAGGGTTAGCTATGAAGCTGCCCGTGTCGTGCAATGGCAGTATCCTTGCCACGCTTGAATTATATGCGCCGGTTACGCCAGTGCTGCTGAAGGTTACCGTGCCCGTTACCAGTTGCCCTGTTGTGCGCAATGTTGTGGCATTGGCCATCAACGGGCTTGCATCGAAATTAGAGGCGTATATGTTGGCCGTCCTGTCGCCGTATATCACCAAGTGATAGCCAGCGTAGGGATCCAACAGCGTGGTTTTTGTATTGGTTACTGGCGCAAACGTCAGGTAAGTTGGGTAAGTGTACATGCCATAATACCCATAAGTGGTATTGTCCAGCCCCGTGGTGGCGTTGTAGCCAGAAGCATTGCTTTTATTTCCTGTGATGTATGTGCCGTAGCCAGCAGGCTTGCTGCCGCCTTCCTGCCAGTTGGAAAAGATGCTGCCAGCGTTATAAACCCCACCTGTGCCTAGCTCCCTAAATGCCTTATAGCCTTTTGGTATATACCTTTCCACTGTAACATTGCCCGTTATGGTAGCACCACCTGCTACTGGACCAACTATTGCCGTGCTGGCGATAGAGGTTGATTTCAGTGTTAGGTGCTGCCCATTCAGGTTCAGGTTGCCCGCATTTAGGGTAAGCAGGTTCGTTATTCCTAACCCATTGCCCAGTTTGGCACCGCCTGTTCCATTGATGATGAGGCTATTCAGCAAAGAATCAGTACCGGATGGGTTGAAATACAATACTGACGTGCTTGTGCTATTTACAATGATGCTTGACGATGCCGAACCTTTGATATAGCCAGTACCCGTAGTACTGCCTGTAAGGGTAAGGATTTTGCCATTCAAGTTTAGGCTTGCACCTGTATTTATAGTAAGGTTGCCTATGGTGGTGTTGGCGGCAAGCACAGGGTAGCTGCCGCTGCCCTGCACGGGTATAGTTACATCTGCCCCGCTAGCAGGCACGGTGCCGCTGCACCAGTTGCCCGGCGTAACCCAGTTGGTGCTGGTAACACCAGTCCAGGTATTGGCAGCGGTGCTGATGCCCATGGAAAGTGTGTTGCTGGTTGCGGCTTTCGGGTAGGCATTATCAGCACTGCTGATAAGGGAACAACTAATGGAATCGCCATTGGTTATTGCCGCCGTGGTATAGGTGCTGGCCGTGGCCCCAGTAATAGCTATACCATTCTTCTTCCACTGGTAGGCAGGGCTAGTGCCGCCATTGGTGGCAAGGGCCGTGAAAGTGGCACTGCTGCCTGAGCAAATAGTGGTGGCCGGCACTGAAATGCTGATGGTGGGTGTTACCCTTATTACATAAGTAGGCTGCTCAAAACCCTGCGAAAGGGTGATGCCGCCACTAGTAAGGGTAACGCCTGCGGGCTGCCCAACCGTGTAAGAAACGCTTACCCCGCCAGCGGTGAGGGTACCACCCGCCGAGGAAACCACAGTGGGGCTGGTACTTTGCCCCATTGCCCCAAAGGCAACAAGCAGGCTGATGAAAAATTGGGTACATGCTTTCATTATATGATTGTTTTTTTAAATTAAATTTGTTTGTTTTATTGATAAGCCCGTTAGGGTCAATTGGCATGCAAAGCACAAAAAAAGCGTGCAAGCCCTATTCGCAACAAATTGGCTTACACGCTTTTTTTAATATATAAATTCCAAACTTAAAACACAACACCTAAAACAATCACAGCCGTAAAGCCATAAAAAACGTGTAAACCAATATGTCAAAGAACTTATTGCTTGTCTGAACCTGGATTTATTGGATTTTTAGGATTAAACGGAAAAAAGGATTATCAACCTTTGTCAAAATTCATTTAACCTTCCTTTGTCTGAACTTGGATTCTTTTGATTTTAATGATTAATATGAGTATCGTCCATATAAAATCCCTTTAATCATCCTAATCACATAAATCCCAGTTCAGACAGCAAATCCCAGTTCAGGCTACTACAACTTAACTATATAATTTACATAAACATTTATAGGGCGCGTTTCAGTGCCGCCTGTATTTGAAGTTGTTCCAGTACCTGGATTTTCAGCTGCATAACCACCACTACCCCTAATTTTAGCACTAGTAATTGATGCAACGAAAGTATGATTATGGCTTCTTAACTCATCGGCCTGTCCACTTCCAACCTTATCTCCCTTATTACCACCTGAATTTAGTACAGTTCCCCTGGAGTTTACTTCTGGGTCTTAGCCATTCCCGTTTGATACTCCCCTTAAAAATTCACCTAAAGTGTAGGGAGCATTAAACTTGCCTGCTCCTGTTGAACCCCAGGCACTGCCAATTGCATCGTATAATGCGGCGTATTTGGTGTCGGTTGTACTTAACTCCCTCCCGTCGCAGAGTATCCATCCCGAAGGGATTTTTGAAGTATCCCCCCCAAATGCAACAATAGTTCCAGCTGGCACGCCATTATTGGCATTCAACGCATAGGGCACGCTTAGTAATTGTTGCGTTCCTAAGCTTTTGTACGTTGTTCCCCCCGTGGTGTCAATTTCTACTTCCAGAAACTTATTTCCAGTTTGCCAGTTTACTACCGTTAATGGCTTGTAGCCAAAACCAAGCGTGCCCTGGCCCACATTTACCGAGAATAAACCAAGGGCGTTGGTTGTAGCCGTTTGTACTTCCTGGTACACAACAGTGCCTGTTGCCGAAACATCCCTTAGGCTAAAGCGCAAGCCAATGCTCTTGTTTGCCAATACATTGCCTGCATTGTTTCTTACCACTGCCTGATAAGGGATAGCTTGGGGCGCCTGTGCTGATGCAATGCCTACTGATAATAATATGGCTGTAAAGGCAGCCATGAACCTGTTGTTGGTGTTTGTTTTCATTTTGTTTTTTGTTGTTTATATTAAAAAATTGCTTGTGCTATATTTGCTTTTCCTCTAGCAGTGAGTGTCTTAGTACCACTGGTTACCAGTAGGAAACGAGGAATAATCTCAAAAAAACTGGTTCATATTTGCTACTATTCATTTTTTACAAAACTATCATTAGCTTATCTCTTAAAAAATACCTAGCGCTAGGTATATTTCACTGTTTATATCCAGCCTTTATTAATGGCTTGGGTTACCAAATCGACAGGAGTTTTGCAATTTGCCTTTATCAGTATGTTTTTCCGGTGGGTGCTTACCGTGTGTATGCTTATGTTTAATTCCTCGGCTATTGCTTTGCTATTTTTGCCTTCTACAATACATTTCAAAATTTCCCTTTCCCTTTTTGTAAACAAATCGTATGATTTTGTAAATTCTTCTGTATTTGATATGTTATAATAAGATGGTTCACCATCTAAGCCAATTATTGAAAAGGTAGGAAGCCCTTCCTGCTTGATATGTGAAATATCAGTTTGTAAATCAAACGTGCGGTAAAAATTGTTTTGGTCATACTCTACCTGCACCGCCTGCTGAAGTATGCGTACATACTTATCGTCCTTTGCCCTCACCCTAATATCGTATTGCGTTTTATATTTTTTTATTTTATCAAAAGGGAGGCTTTTAAAGAAACTTGCAATTTTAGATTCGTAATCTAAAAAATAAGACTTATCATCTGGATGTATCCTGTCCAGAAAAAACGTAAGTGTCATTTCATCGGGAGCATAGCCTAATACTTTAGTTATCCCTTCGCTCATGCATTCAAATTCAAGTTTAGGTATATTAAAAATGAAGTAAGTAATCAGCCATAATTAACTTAATACTATTTTTTCCTTGCAAACTCATAATTTGCTATTGTATTTATGAATTAGGTGCAAATAATAGTATTAAGATAATTTCGTACTTATACTTAATAAAAATTACCAGCCTGGAAAATGTTTAGCAGCCTTTTATGAAATTCTAACTGTAGTTCTAATTCAAATGATTCTGGTGCATCTTTAAAAACAACAGTTTCCCAAATTTTTCTTGCCGCAAGATAAAAGTTAGAAGTTGTTGGCTTTTCCATATTGCTCAATTCAGAAGTTTATCCTTTTTTATCTTGATTGATGTATTAGCCTTTGCTTCACAGACTATAATACTAATATCTGGTGCATCTTTGCCATTTATATTTAATGTAAAGGTATCGTTAATGTTTTTAACAAAAAACACCTACAAGTAGGTGTTTTTCATGGGAATTTAAGGTTTTTGAACAAAAAGAAAGGCTCTATCGCTACATTCGTTTAAAAATATTAATATATGCCTACTAACAAATTCGGCGACATTAAAGAAGCATGGCACAAAATAGGCAAGCACGCTGTGGGGGATGGGTTCCCTTTCGAGCTGGAAATAGATCAGAAACTAATGGATATATTTCATCCTGGCAATTATTATTACTACATTTTTAATTGTTATACTAAAGAAATAGAATATGCAAGCCCTTCAGTAACAGAAGTGCTAGGGTTAATAGCACCAAGCTATTTTAAGTTTAGCCAAGTAACCTCTATGGTTCACCCGGAAGACCTTCCTTATTTCGACGATTTTGAACTGAGGGCTACAGATTTTTTAACCAAGTTGCCACCCGGCAACGCAATGAAATATAAAATGGCTTATGACTTCCGTGCAAAAAGAGATGATGGGCAATTTATACGTCTTTTACAAGAAAGCGTTGCCCTGCAAACCAATGAAAAAGGATTGGTTGTAAGGAGGTTGATTGTGCATACAGACATTAGCCATTTGAACAAAAATGCTTGCCCAACCTTGTCTTTCATAGGGCTTAATGGCGAACCCAGTTATTATGATGTATGCAGGGAGTTGGCTACGCCCCTTTTAGAAAAAAGCATTTTTACCAAGATGGAGCAAAAAGTATTGCAGCAACTGCTAAAAGGCAGCAACAGCAAACAAATAGCCGAGGCTTTTTTTATCAGCAAGCTAACTGTGAATGGCCATAGAAGAAACATTTTGAAAAAAGCCAATTGCAATTCCACAGTGGAGTTAATCTTGAAAGCGGCACAGCACAACTGGCTGGGCATAGTTTGGCTAGCACATTCCTGTTTCTATATATTTGGCGAGGCCTCACTACTATTTGGTATTGCTTAAACCCAGGCATTGCAGTTGACTTTGTTATAAAAGGCTCAAATACAATAAAGACAAGCATTTTAGCCGAATTTTGGTTGAAAAAATAGTAAATTTTGATAAAGCCAAAAAATGAAAGCAAGTGTTTGTGTTTGAAGTAGTTGGGGCTTGCAATAGATTTCAACTGCAAATCTGGGTTAAAGGGAAGCACAAAAATGTAAC
>NZ_JBKHKJ010000035.1:0-36303 GCF_046546515.1 Parasediminibacterium schistidii
TACTTGTATGCCCATACTATTATAAACGAAATAATAGCAAGATAATTGTGTCTGATTACTTACCTTGTTATGCCTTGTGATTAGTATACCCCGTACATATTTCACTACTTCGGACTGGATGCCTGTATATGGTTGCGACAATAAACCAAGCAAGCGTTTATCTAAACGGGCAACAAATTCGGCGGTTACTTTTTCGCCCCATTCTGCCTGTAGGTAGGTTATCACTTTTAGCAGGCTATTCATGTATCGTTTCTTTAAAACTATTTGCCTCTCCATTGCGCTGTAGTTTTTTGGTAATCGGCCCAGCTTACCACATCTTTATCATCCGGCTCCGATGCCAATTTTTTCAAGGTTGCCAATTCAGTTGCCGAAAGGTTGGCCGTAATGTCGCTGTTGCCTGCCGCCATCAATATATCCACATCCTCATTAAGCAATTGTAACAAGCCTTCGTCTTCAATGGCGGCTATTTTGGTTAAAAGCGTTTGTTTAAATGATTCCATGACGTAAATTTTCCCAAATTTACTTCAATAAGTTTTCTTCGCAGCACATTTTACTATTTATTTTACTGCTGTTTGTTATTTGAGCAGAAGCAAGGCACCCTATTAAATTTTGTGTACGCCCAAACTTCCCGAATGTTTTAACTTTCGGGAAGTTGCCGGTGACGAACAGCAGGAAGAACTAAGCAAAGGGTACGCGCCACAGGCACGTACCAGCAACACTTCTTTTATTTGTATTGTTTTTAGGTGTGATTATGTTGACGTGGGCTAGCTGTGAGCCAAACACCTCGTGCATATTTATTTAAGTAGTTACTAAGCAGGCATGTAGAAAAAGAACCAATGCCGTAGGCATGACCGATATTATAACCCCCGATTTCAATCGGGGATTATAAAAGAACCGTTCCTAAACAAGTTCCTCTTTGGTGAAAAAAACTTATAGCAACAAAACATGACAACTATCATCCCGTCCTCCAACTTACGTCACTTTTCACTCCGTCCCCCAAAACTACTTTTGACGCCAACAAAGAATATATGAGTGTCATTATCATTTTATTAGTAGCAAGCATCACGGTAGCTGCCCTGTTTTTAGTTGCTTTTTTGTGGAACGTAAAAACTGGGCAGTATGATGACGAAATAAGCCCTGCGATACGCATGCTTTTCGATGACATATATGTTTGCCCTAAAGGTGATTGTGCAGAACAAACCAAAAAAATCGCTGCAATCAAGAAACAAATTGGCAATAAGAAAACAAAAAACAATAACGACTCAGTCAATAAAGATTAACCCCCTAAAGATTACAGTTTATGCAGTTAGACAAATTTTATTATGATAACAAAACAGTAAAAATGTTTACTTACGCTACGCTGTTCTGGGGTGTGGTTGGCATGTTGGGCGGCTTGCTCGCTTCTATCCAAATGTATTATCCAATGGCTAATATGGGTACTGCATATACCACATTTGGCAGGGTAAGGCCAGTGCATACCAATGCAGTTATTTTTGCATTTGTGGGCAATGGCATTTTCATGGGCGTATATTATTCACTGCAACGCTTGTGCAAGGCAAGAATGTTTAGCGATGTGCTGAGCAAAATACATTTTTGGGGTTGGCAGTCCATCATTGTTTCCGCAGCTATTTCCCTGCTGCTGGGTTATACAACAGGTAAAGAATACGCAGAACTGGAATGGCCGATTGACATAGCCATTACGGTTGTTTGGGTGGTTTTTGGCATCAATATGTTTGGCACTATCATCAAGCGGCGGGAAAGCCATTTGTATGTGGCCATTTGGTTTTACATAGCCACATGGGTTACGGTGGCCATGCTGCATATTGTAAATTCTGTAGAGCTGCCATTTTCCTGGTTCAAAAGTTATAGCTGGTACGCAGGCGTGCAGGATGCGTTGGTGCAATGGTGGTATGGCCACAATGCGGTCGCATTTTTCCTCACAACCCCGTATTTGGGCTTGATGTATTACTTTTTGCCAAAAGCAGCCAATCGCCCTGTTTATAGCTACAGGCTTTCCATAATACACTTTTGGGCTTTGATATTTATTTATATATGGGCTGGTCCGCACCATTTATTATATACTGCACTGCCCGATTGGGCACAAAGCCTAGGCGTTGTGTTTAGCATCATGCTCATTGCGCCAAGCTGGGGAGGCATGTTGAACGGTTTGTTTACCCTCCGTGGCGCATGGGACAAAGTAAGGGAGGAGCCTGTTTTGAAATTCTTGGTAGTGGCAGTAACATGTTACGGTATGGCCACTTTTGAAGGGCCCATGCTTAGCCTAAAAAATGTAAACGCCATTGCGCACTTTACCGACTGGATTATTGCGCATGTGCATATAGGTGCTTTAGGTTGGAACGGCTTTATGACATTTGGGGTTATTTACTGGCTTATCCCACGCATATTCGATACGCCTCTATACTCAAAAAAACTGGCCAATGCCCATTTCTGGATAGGTACCATAGGCATTGTACTATATACCGTGCCGCTTTATTGGGCAGGGTTTACGCAAGCCATGATGTGGAAACAATTTACAGAATCTGGTCAGTTGAAGTTCCAATTCCTAGAAACAGTTACCCATATCGTACCCATGTATGTAATGCGTAGCATTGGGGGTACTTTATACTTGTCTGGCGTATTCATCATGGTTTGGAACATTTACAAAACTGTTCAATATGGCCACCTAATTGCCAACGAATATGCCGAGGCGGCACCATTGCCTAAAACAATAGTTACCCACGGCCAACAGCACTGGCACAGGTGGATTGAAAAAAGGCCTATGCAGTTGATGGTTTTTAGCCTAGTGGCCGTGTCAATAGGTGGCATATTGGAAATGATCCCGATGTTTTTAGTAAAAAGCAATATCCCAACCATTGCCGCCGTAAAACCATACACGCCGCTTGAATTACAAGGAAGGGACATTTATATAAGGGAAGGCTGCTACACCTGCCACTCGCAAATGATACGACCTTTCAGGGACGAAGTAGCCCGTTATGGCGAATACAGCAAAGCGGGCGAATTTGTCTATGACCACCCTTTTCAATGGGGCAGCAAAAGAACGGGGCCAGATTTGGCAAGGATAGGCGGCAAATACCCCGATAGCTGGCACTACAACCACATGATGGACCCACAGAGCATGAGCCCAGGTTCTATTATGCCATCCTACACTTGGCTTTACGACAATACAATTGATACCGCTATAACGCCTGCAAAAATAAGGGCAATGCAAAAACTGGGCGTGCCTTACCCAGAAGGCTTTGATAAAATAGCCAATGCAGACTTGACAGCGCAAGCAAAAAAGATTCAAGACAACTTGAAAAAAGACAAATTACAGGTATCGCCCAATGCAGAAATACTGGCTTTGATTGCTTACCTGCAAAGGATGGGTACAGATATTAAAACTATGCCACGGCAGGATACTTCGCTTCAAAAAACAATCACAGCAACACCTTAAAACCCCCTACAAATGAAATTTATAAACTATTTGGAAAAAATAAGTGGGGTGGATATTTATGCCCTTAGTTCCTTTTTAATCTTTTTTATCTTCTTTATCGTCATGGCCGTATGGGCCTTGAAGGCAGATAAGAAAATGATTGCAGAAATAAGTGAATTGCCATTAGCCTGATTATAAAAAAACGATTTATGTTAAACTTGGTAAATAATAAATGGAGCAAATCCATAGCCGTCTTTCTAGCTGTATGCGCTAGCCCGCAATTTTCTTTTGCAGAAGGCAGGCCGCTGCCATCCTCGATGGATGACCCCAGGGCTACTATTCTTATTGTAATCATGGCAGCTTTGCTGCTAATCATCGGGCTATTAGCATTTATATTGCTAGGTGCTGCGCAATTGTACCTTGCAAAAGACAAGGAAGAAAAGAAGAATGGCACGTCAATAGGCGCGGGTTTAAAAATTACTGCTTTGTTGGTTGGCCTAATTATCAGTAGCGGCATTATTGCTCAAGAGAGTGTAATGTCCTCTGCTACTCCCGCAACAGGCTCTTTGTCTATACCAGTTTATTTTACCCTTATAGCTGTCATCACGCTGGAATTAGTCATCATCTTCGCCTTGCTCTACAATTTACAGTTATTGCTGCGCAAAGAATTAGCGGTGGCTGCAAAACAAACCGAGCCAAAAAAAATCCAATGGGCAGTATTGTGGGAGAAAATAAACAGCTTCAAATCTGCCAAGGAAGAGCAAGATATAGACTTAGGTCATGATTACGATGGCATCCGTGAACTAGACAATAACCTTCCCCCGTGGTGGATATATGGCTTTTACCTGTGCATTTTTATTGGTGTAGTTTATCTATGGCGTTTCCATGTTTCCTACTCCGCCCCTTTAAGTAAGGAAGAATACGAAATTTCCGTTCAGGCAGCCGCAATAGAAAAAGAAGCCTACCTGGCGAATGCCGCTAACAATGTGGATGAAAACACCGTAACGCTTTTAACTGGCAGCGCAGATCTAGAAGCGGGCAAAAAAGTATTTACAACTGTATGTGCAGCATGTCATGTAGCAGATGGCGGTGGTGCAGTTGGACCCAACCTAACAGATGATTACTGGCTGCATGGTAGCAGCATAAAAGATGTATTTAAAACTATTAAATACGGTTGGCAGGAAAAAGGCATGAAAAGCTGGAAAGACGATTACTCCCCGGTTCAAATTGCCCAGCTTGCCAGCTATGTAAAAAGCCTGCATGGCACCAAGACTGCCAAACCAAAGGATCCCCAGGGTGAATTGTTTAAAGAAAGTACGGTTAAGGACACTACTGCTGCTAAAACTGTAGCGAGTAAATAGTAACAATAAAAATATGAAAGCACCCACGTTAGGTATAACAGAAAACTTCAGGGACAGGATTGCCACTGTTGACGCAAACGGGAAACGCAAATGGGTTTTCGCTTACAAGCCCAAGGGCCGTTTTTATACCATCCGAAGCACCCTCAGCATCTTTTATTTCTTGTTGTTTTTTGGTATGCCTTTCATATTCTTAAACGGACACCCCCTATTCCTTTTTAATATACCTGAGGCCAAGTTTATCCTTTTTGGAAAAATCTTTTGGCCTCAGGATTTTTTCATCCTCGGTATCACGATGGTCACGTTTATTTTCTTTATCATCTTGTTTACTGCTGCTTTTGGGCGTTTGTTTTGCGGCTGGGCCTGCCCGCAGACCAACTTCATGGAGATGATGTTCCGCAAGATTGAGTTTTGGGTATTGGGCGATGCATCGGTGCAAAGGCAGCTTGGCAATAGCCCCTTAAAAGGAAAAGACCAGCGAAAAGTGGTATTGAAACATATTTTGTTTCTGCTGCTTTCTTTTCTAATAGCCAATACTTTTCTTGCTTATATCATCGGCATCAAAGGGTTGTGGAAAATAATGACTGAGCCGCTATCAGAACATCTAGGGGGCTTTGGTTCAATTATACTCTTCAGTTTTGTTTTTTATGCGGTGTATGCTTTTTTCAGGGAACAGTCTTGCACAGTTGTTTGCCCTTATGGCAGGCTGCAAAGTGTATTGTTGGATAAAAATTCAATGATTGTAGCTTATGATTATGAGCGTGGCGAGCCTAGGGGCCATGCCAAAGCAGGAAGCATCCAAGCAGTGGGCGACTGTATCGATTGCCACCAATGCGTAAAAGTTTGCCCTACGGGCATTGACATAAGGAATGGCGTACAAATGGAATGCGTGGGCTGCACTGCCTGTATTGATGCCTGCGACAACATCATGGAAAAAATTGGCAAGCCAAAGGGGTTAATAAGGTACGCATCAGAAAACTCAATAGCCAATGGCGAACCCTTGCACTATACCACACGTATGAAAATGTACACCTTGCTTTGTGGTGTGGTATTGTGTGCATTGTCATTTTTATTAGCCACACGCAAAGATGTGGATGCTACTGTTATGCGTACCCCTGGTATGCTTTTCCAGGAAAGGGGGGCAGACAGTATCTCTAACTTGTACAATATAAAAATTGTAAACAAAACCATTAAGGATGTACCCCTCACCATACGTTCAGAAACAGGTAACGAGCGGATAGAAACTATTGGCAATGCCTATATTACCGTGGCTAAGGAAGGGCAAGGGGCAGGCACTTTCTTTATTGTGCTGCCTAAAAGCAGCATCCATAATAGAAAGACCAAATTGAAACTTGGCTTGTACCAAGGAGATAAAAAAATAACGGTGATAGAAACCAATTTCTTGGGGCCGGTAGGATAAATCTTACGCTCACCATATAGGCACAATAGTACACATAGACTTAAAAGTAATATAAAACTCTATGTTTTCTCTCTTTTTCTTTCTATTGCTATGTGTCCTATATGCCTATGTGTTGAATAATCACAAATCATTAAATCATCATTTTAAAATCAACAATATGAACTGGGGCAAAAGCATAATCATCGTTTTCATAGCCTTTGCAGGCTTGATGCTTACACTGGTGTACAAAACAATCAATACAAAATTTGAACTGGTAAGCACAGAATATTATAAAGACGAACTTGTTTATCAGGACAGGATTGATGGCGTAGCCAATAGCAACAAACTAGATGACTTGGTAGCAACAAAAAACACAGAAGGCGTATTGCTCTCCTTCCCTGCCCAGCTAAAAGACAAAACCATAAAAGGCGAGGCATGGTTTTATTGCAAAACAGATGCAACGAAAGACAGGAAAATACCACTAGCTGTAAATGGCAACCTGCAACAATCCATCCCTTTTGCACAATTAGCCACAGCAAGCTATCAAGTTAAGATTGCCTGGGTGGCAGGCAGTACAAAATATTATTGCGAAAAAGAAATAAACATCTACTGATGCAATGGCCATTCCTGCTCACAGCCTTAGCATTGGGTGCAGTAAGTAGTTTCCACTGTGTGGGCATGTGTGGGGCTATTGCCTTGTCGCTGCCTGTTAAGCAGCTTACAGGTTTCCGCAAAACAATTGCTGTACTGCTTTACAATGCTGGCCGCATAGCTACCTACTCATCCCTTGGATTGCTGTTTGGCATTGCCGGGCGTGGGCTGTATATAGGCGGTTTTCAAAAATGGTTTTCCATAGCAGCGGGATTGCTTTTGCTAGTATTTGCCATCGGCAGCCTTTTCCAAAGCAGGCTGCTGCGCACACCCTCCTTCCACAAAATATTCTACCATTTGCAAACATTTATTACCAAGCGGATGGCAAAGCAAAGCCTGCCTTCTATTTTATTGATAGGCGTGGCCAATGGCTTGCTGCCTTGCGGCATGGTCTATTTTGCAGTGATGGGTGCTATTGCCACAGGCAATATACTGGGTGGCATCGGCTTCATGGCGGCTTTCGGCTTAGGCACATTGCCCTTGATGCTGGCAGTATCTTATTTTGGGTTTATCATCGACCTCAGCTTCCGAAACAGAATAAAGACATTCATCCCCTATTTTATGGCTGCCATGGCATTGATGCTGGTTGCTAGGGGCTTATCGTATAATCATGCACACGATACCAATGCTGACATAATACCTTGCCATAAAATGCTGCCTTAAATTGGCAAGCGACAATTTTATTTCCACAAATACGCAGCTAGCGCTTGCAAACGGGATTGCATAGCGTTTTATTCAACTAATGGTATTGTGATGAAACCTTCGCTTATAAATAAACGCAAAAAGCAGTTAGTTTATTGAGCAAAAACAAAGTTTTTTTGTTTTTGTACTCAATTGATACTTGGGTAATAACAATATTTGTTTCAAATATTGGCTTATTCCTTACGGTTATCCCCAATTATCTATACTTTTGAAAAGGACAAACAACTATGCTTATTCATCAACCCTTTAAAATAAACCAAACATGCAAATCCTTGATTTCTGGTGGCTCTTCTTGATTATTATTTGTATAGCTTGCTATAAGCTTATCCTCCGTTTTTTATTTGGGATGGTTATCGTACCAGAAGATAAAATAGGGTTGGTAACCAAGAAATTCGTGCTATTTGGCATTGACAAAGCATTGCCCGATGGACGTATTATTGCCACGAAGGGTGAGGCTGGCTTTCAAGCAAAAACCCTTGCACCTGGTTTGTATTTTGGCAAATGGTTTTGGCAATATGGGGTAACCATGGAAAAATTTACCATTATCCCCGAAGGGCAAATTGGCCTTATCATGTCAAAAGACGGGGCAGAGATACCTACTGGCAATATTCTAGGCCACCGTGTGGAGTGCGATAATTTTCAGGATGCAGACAAGTTCCTGCAAAATGGGGGTCAGCGTGGGCGGCAGGCTGTGTATATCACCACAGGCTCGTATCGTATTAATACCATGTTGTTCCAAGTATCTGTAACCGATATGGTGCGCATACAGGAAAGCAAGGTGGGCATTATTACAGCACTTGACGGTTTACCCATTGATGAGGGGCAAATTGCAGGCAGGATAGTAGATGGGCATAACAACTTTCAAGATTTTAATGCGTTTATTAAAAATGGCGGCAGCCGTGGCTTACAGCCGCAAGTAATTTTGGCAGGGTCCTATAACCTGAATCCATGGGCGGTACAGGTAGAGGAAACCCCTATGACAGAGATACCGATAGGCTATGTAGGGGTAGTGATTTCGTATATAGGCATGGATGGTGCAGATACTTCTGGGGTAGAATTTAAACATGGCAATATTGTGGCAAAGGGCTCAAAAGGTGTTTGGCTGGAGCCGCTAGGCCCGGGCAAGTACCCCATTAACAAATACACCATGAAAGTAGAACTAGTACCTACTACAAACCTTGTGCTCAACTGGGCGAGTGCGAGGAGCGAGGCACATAACTTGGATAAAAACCTATCTACCATCACAGTCCGTTCCCGTGATGGTTTCCCATTCAATTTGGATGTAGCACAAATTATCCATGTTCCCACAACTGAGGCACCTAAAGTAATTGCCCGTTTCGGCAATATGGTAAACCTAGTTTCTCAGGTATTGGAGCCTACTATTGGCAACTATTTCCGAAACTCCGCCCAAGATAGCGATGTGATAGCTTTTTTAAGCACAAGAAAGGAAAGGCAGGAATCGGCCAAAGCAGAAATTAAAAAAGTGCTGGACGAGTACAACGTAACCGCAGTGGACACATTGATAGGTGATATTGTACCTCCCGAATCCCTCATGAAAACCCTCACCGACAGGAAGATAGCCGAGGAACAGAAAGTAACCTACGACACTCAGAAAAGCGCACAGGAAACTAGGCAGGGCATGGAAAAAGAAACCGCCATTGCCGATATGCAAAAAGACATTGTAAAAGCGCAGCAAAGCGTGGAAATAGCCGAGCGCACGGCTAGTGCCACTGTGAAAAAATCGGAAGGGGATGCAGCAGGGGTGAAACTAGCCGTAGGTGCAGAAGCAGAAGCCACCAAAATGCGGGCTTTTGCCGAGGCAGAAGCCACCAAGGCAAGGGCTATTGCAGAATCGGAATCTATCAAGCTACGGGCTGCTGCCGAAGCACAGAAAATATCTTTAACGGGTAGTGCAGAAGCAGGTAAAATATTGGCTATTGGTAAATCTACTGCCGAAGCTTATGAACTAGCCGTAAAAGCATTGGGTGGAGAAAACTTTACGCGTTATAAAATAACGGAGGAACTATCCAAAGGCAATTTAAAATTGATACCAGATATTTTAATAGGTGGTGGCAATGGCGGCGGCGGCGCTATAGATGGCCTACTAGGATTGAAACTGATGGAAATGATGGACCCTAAGAAGAAAGATATAGGCGATAAAAAGGATGTTGGCGTAGAATAAGATTTGTTTGCCACCAAGGGGCTAAAAGACTCAAAGTGGAAAAGGGAATTGGCTTTTAAAATTCCTCAATCCGTAGGGATGGCATTAATATAGCAAATTAAATATCTTGAGTTTTTTAAAACCTAGAAGGGGTGAAATTGTCTATAATTTCACCCCTTCTAGGTTTCGTATATTAATATTGTGCTGTGTTTCTATAATAATGCCATCCCTTCTGGATTATAAAACCAGACGATAGATTGAAAGTTTCTTAAATGCGAATTCCCTAGCTTAATTTGTGTTGTAAGGCTTTGTTTTTTGTAATGTTTTATTTATATTGCACTAATAAATGTGATAGTTATGGAACAAGCGTTATTGGAAAAAGAGCCATTGGCAAAAGATGCCCCCCCTTCTTGGATGGCTGAATATGAAAGGAAAGTAAAAATGTCTGTGGAAGAACAAGAGGCAGAAATGAAATTAAATTGGCCTGAAATACAGGTAAAAGCAAAGGCATTGGACGAAAGGCTTGCTGAAAATGAAATTTGCCTAAACGAAGATGAAATAGCGGATATAGTTAGTGAATTTAGAAGAAGGCATTATGAAGCATCGGTTAGTCATTGATACTTCCGTTTATCTTACTTATGCATCACATGGCAAACTCTATCGATTGCTTAACGCAAAAAATGTATATGGGCTTACTGTATTTATAAACAATTATATGCTTTATGAATTGGATAAGAACATGCCAAAAGTTTCAAAGACAAGAACAACTACAAAAGAAGATAGCTTGGGTATGATAATGCAAATTGCTTCTTTTGTAGAAACCATCCCTCTTTTTACAAATTCCCCCGACCCAAAAGACAATTTCCTGTTTGACCTTGCCATCCAAACCAACAGCGAAGTAATTGTAACCAAAGAGAAGGCCTTACTGAATTTTACTGAAAGCCCCGTGGCCATCCATGATATTAAATGGTTCAAGGAAACTTTCCCAGTCCCTTTGTGATTGGGATTCCTACTCAAGTATTTTTTTTGCCACAAAGCACTAAATCACAAAGTGGTTCGAAGAAAATAAAGAAAACAAGAAGGATGTTCGTATCAGCCAATAACTCCTACCCTTCTTTTTCTTTGTGCTGCTTCGTTTTTTTGTGCCTATATGGCTATATTTTTTACCTTATCAGCACCACAGTGCCTTTGTCAAAAATAGGGTAGCCTGTATCGCAAGTGGCTTCAAGTACATACACATATGTACCAGCCGGCTGATCTGCATCGTGGTATCTACCGTCCCACCCAAAACTAGCATCGTTAATGTCAAAATTGCTTTTTTCAAATAATGAAGCCCCTAACCTGTTATAGATTGTAAATTTCTTTACTATTTTTACCCCCTTCCCTATTGGGTAAAACCTGTTGGTTAGGCTATTCTTACTATTTGGCACAAACCCAGTAGGCATAGACAGTGTAAGCCCTTGGCACAATAGTTTTATGGATATATTGCCTTTTGCCTCGCAGCCGTATTGGGTTTTTACGGTAAGGGTATAGCCAATGTCGGCCCTTGGGGTAGCGGTAGGCGTAGGGCAAGTGTCGCAATCAAGGTAATTGCTAGGTACCCATTGGTATTTAGTTACATCATTGCTCACCAATGGGGTGAATTTTGTATCAGTACCCACAGGGATTGTTACACTATTTCCTGCATTTACAGTAGGCAAAGGCTCAACAAACACTGTGGTGTAATTA
Organism: Parasediminibacterium schistidii; assembly: GCF_046546515.1. NCBI lineage: Bacteria > Pseudomonadati > Bacteroidota > Chitinophagia > Chitinophagales > Chitinophagaceae > Parasediminibacterium > Parasediminibacterium schistidii. The sequence goes on from NZ_JBKHKJ010000035.1 coordinate 11,433, forward strand.
GTATCCGTAAAGCACTTATACTTATCGTAGCCAACCAATGTATAGGTGGTTTTTACTATTGGGTTAGCCAATGGGTTGCTGATATTGGTATTGCTAAGCCCATTTGTGCCATTAATCCATTGGAAACTATCTATGCCTGGCGCACTACCATATAATTGCACGGAACTATTGATACACACAGAGGTATCTTTTGGCATGTATAGTATAAATGGCTTTGCCACGGTAATAGATACGGAATCGGTATTTACGCACTTGTTAGCGTTTATTACTTGTACCTTGTATTTAGTATCGTTTTTGGGGTTAACAGTTGGCGTGGCACTTAATGTGTCGCTGATAAAGGTTTTTGGCGACCAATCAAAGTTGATACCATCATGGGCAGTTAATACTACGCCTGCTTTGTCTAGGCATATAGCAGGGTCTCTCGGCAATATGTCAATTACTGGCTTTTTATATACCGTTACTAAGTGATAAGCGGTATCCATGCAGCCATCTAAGTTGGTGGTTACATAAATGCTATCTAGTGAGGATGCTTTTGCTATTAAGGCTTGCAAGGCTGGTATCTGCGTGGTGTCGTTGTTGCCATTGTTAAATTCCCATTTCCATTTTATGGGGCTTGTGCTGGTAGTGGTAGCGGTATATTGCGAAAGCACACCTTCACAAATAGACGATACCCCACTAATTGATGCTGTGGCAACTGGCTTTACCGTTACAGTGTCTTTCAATTTTACCTCGCAGCCTGTTATCGATTTTACATACAAGCTCAATGTGTCTTTTCCGGGTACTGTATATTTAAAGCTAGGCGATGCAAGGTTAGATGTGTCGGCAGGGTTTCCTGTTCCAAAATTCCAGTGGTACTGCAAAGCACTGTCTATATAGTTAAGTGCTGTGCTTACCGTGGAGATGTTGATTTTTGTGTCTGTACCTACACAAAAAACAAAAGGGTTATTGGTAAAGGTAACACCAAGGGTATCTACAAGTATTTTGGGGTCTAAATGAAATTCATTGTAGCAAGACCTTTGCTTGGTTGCCGAATCATAATAATAAGTGCCAATACCCGTAGGCCATTCACCAGGTGAATTATAAGTATAAGTTGTAAAAGTGTCCTTGCCATCTACCACATTGCCATCACCAAAATCCCATTCAAAGTGTGGCGTAGTAGTGTCATGTGCTGTAAACGTAACGGTCAGGGGCTTACAGCCTTGGTACACATCGGCCGTAAGGCGGGCATAAGGCCCCTTGATGGTTATATTGCCTACAGCAATTGCACTATCGTTGTTGAAGCCATAGCCAATAAGCGTTACTTTGTAAGTTCCTGCAGCATTGTAAGTAGCACTAGGGGTTAGCTTATCGGGAGCTGTGTTGCCATTGCCAAAAATCCATCTTACCCTGCTTACATTATAGGTATTGGCAGTGAACTGCACACGAGCTGGCGGGCATGTGTTATTGGGGTCTATATAGGTAATAACATTTGTAAACGAAACTTCAATGTTCCTTACGGGAACCAGTCTTGTAATTTCATCCACGCAAGTATAGGAAGGTGAATTGCTTTTTGCAATTAACTTCACCGTGTCTGTCAACGCATTGGTGTAGGCATGGCTGATAGACGTTTGGGAATAAGTTGTTTTTGTAGAGTTGTCGCTGGTGAAAGACCATGTATATATATTATTATAACTGCCAAAATCGTTACTGTTGTTATAAAAATAAGCAGTGCTATTGGGTGAAATATTAGTAGGAGACCAGTAAAAATCGGCTTTAGGGCCATAAGCCTGTGCAATATGCGAATAATTTCCAGTATTAGCCGTGCAGCCTTCGGCATCGGTTATGGTAAGGCTGGTATAGTAGCTGCCAGGCTTGCTATAGATGTAGGAAGTATCACCATTTGCCCCAGTAATAGTCAGGGGTGTTGTATTATCCCCAAAATCCCATTGCCATTTGGTAAGCAGCACATTGTTTTTTGTGGAAGATGTATCTGTAAAAATAACTGCTTTTTTATAACAATCGCTACCGCTTAATTTATAACCAGCCGAAGGCCCTTTTATTTTTAATGGTGCTGGGTTAGTAGTATCTAGGCATCCGAAATAATCGGATCTTGTAATTACCGTTAAATTTTCTTTGCCATTGGTAAAGCCAGAAAAGGTACCTGTATAGGTAAGCCAGCCATCATAATAATAGGGGCTTGTAGAGCCTGTAAAAATACTGCCATCGCCATATTGTATGCCATTGTTTGCAATACTGTAATTGTTATAATAATAATCCTTATATGGGTTTTGTTCTAAGTTATTTATTGTTACGCCTACGTTTCCACTGGCGCACACTTCGCTTGCAGCTAAAGTAAGCGCCGGTTTTTGCTTTAACAATACATATGCAATGCTTGAATCAGACACGGTGCAACTGCCGTTAGTAGCTGAATGTATTACTTTATAGCTGCCTGTTTTTTCATAAGTATGTTTTACTTGGATTTGATTGGTGGTTAATGTGATTTGTTTCCCATCCCCAAAGTCCCACTGCCAACCAGTTGCCAGCCTAGTACTTTGGGTAAAGGTTACTTCTCCCCTAGTGCCATCGCAAGTATTGGTAATATTTGCTATTTTCGGAAAAGGGGGAACTACGGTTATATATTGTAGTTTCACAATGGTATCGTAGCAATACCCTGTGCCAGAACTGCCATTGCCAGCAATTAATGTTACATCATAAATACCTTTGTTAAAATACTGGTGCATAACAGAAGGGTCGTTATAAGCATATTTTTCTAGCCCATCCCCAAAAAGAAAATGGCTATAAGCCTGATTTGGGGTAGATGTAATGTTGAAAACAACAGGCGTATTGCCACAAATGGTGGTATTGACCACATTAAAATCTGCCACAGGCTTCTTGTAAACGTTTACGTCAACAGTATTTGAGTTACCTGTACAGCCACTGGCAGTAGTATACGCAAGTTTTACAGTGTACCTGCCTTCTTTTGCATATTGGTGTATGGGGAAAGAATCGGTAGATGTAGTGCCGTCGCCAAAATCCCACAAAAATTTTGTTACTGTTTTGGTTGGGGTGGCCTGAAATGTAATTTGCATGCCTTCACATCCTGCAAGGCCGTCTTGAGAGCTAGATTTTGTGTAAGAAATATATTCATGCGGGTTTTGTATGGTAATATATTCAAGAATTGTTGTTGAACAGTTTGCTGCATTGGTTACGGTCATGTATATTTCATAAGTACCCTCTGAATTGAATGTATAATTTGTTGTTTGACCACTTGGTAATGCTATAGGATTATAATAACCAAGAGACCAGTGCCAGCTAACAGCATCGAACGTTGTATCCTTAAAAGTTACATTAGCAGGTGCACCACACAATGAACTTAATACCGAGAAACCACTTGGACTGGGTGATTGTAATACTGTAATCTGTTTAGTAGCTGTGTCTTTACAATTGCCATAAGTATTTACAAGCATAGCTGTAACAGTTCCCGGCACATAGAATGTAACGTAAGCATTTAATGACTGGTAATAATTGTTATTGTCGCTGAAGTACCAATTTGAGTTTGTTGGCGTAGGGTTTGCCGTGCCTTGAAACGAAATGCTTGTGTTAGTACAAGCCTGTGCTGCCGAGATAATTGAAGAACTAAAATTGCCAATATTAATATAGTTTGACTGTGTAGAGGTACTAGAACAGCCGTAGGAGCTTGTTTGGGTAAGGGTAACCGTAAATATCCCCTTCTTGGTATACAGGTGCACCGGGCTAATATCGTTGGAAGTAGTGCCATCGCCAAAATCCCACGAGGCAGTTGGTGTTGCGCCTAAATTGCCAGTGCTTGTGTTGGTAAAACTAACGCTGCCGGGGGTACATAATACTGTTTGATTTGCCGTAAATTGTGCTTGTACCGATGTAACAGCTTCAATATAATCTTGTTTGACTGTATAATCGCTTTTGCAGCCAAAAGTATTTGTTACAGTAAGGCTTACGGTATATTTCTGATTAGAGGTATAAGGGTTAGGGTCAGTAGTTGTGCCTAAGCCTTGGCTGTTAGTGGTATTGCCGTCGCCAAAATCCCATATATATGTATCTATAGTGCCTTCCCCAGGCGTGGAAGTTGATGTAAAAGTAGGATTAAACGGGATGCAGCCTTTTAGTGGCGAGGCTGAAAAATCGGCTATAGGGTTTACATGCACTGTGATAGGTGTAGGATAGGTATAGGAACTGCTAGCTCCATTGTCTGTTACAGTAAGCGAAGCGGTGTAAGAACCCGCATTGGGGAAAGATATAACGGGGTTTTCAACATGCGAGGTAGTGATTGCATTGGTTGCGGTGTTTACAAAAGACCAATTAAAAGTAGGGTTATTCCTTTTGGTAAATTGCGTAGTACTTGTAAACCTTACGCTCATCGAAGGGTTTTTTACACAGCCACTTGTTTTATCTGCCGTGAAAGAAGCTATTACCTGCGCTGAAATATTTGAAATGCCTAAGAGGCATAGTATAAATACCGATACTGTTTTTTTTATCGTTTTGGTGTTTAACTTGTATTCCGCAGTTGGTAAAAGCATATTAGCATAATTGGGTGCAAAGCAAATATATTGAATATTGCGTTATTATTAACCACATAGGCATCCGAAGAAGGGAACATTTTGCACCCTGGCCTCTAAACTTTTAGGGTTGTTGCCTCTATATTAACTCATGTCTTCGCTCAGGTCTCGAAGTTACCCTCTTGGGAGGACTACAAAAAACCTCCGAGATTTTGTACAAAGCTTCTTAAAGAGAAAAAAGCACTAAGCGAAGATTTAAAATGAGCTATTTTGTATTTTTCGGTGATTTATTTTTTTTGCTACTACCCTTTTTTACTATAACTCATTGATATTCAGTTGTTTTATGTTTTTTTAGCCTTATTTTTTATGATAATTTAAGTAAATTTTATGATAGTTTATTGATAATGGAATGATAGTTTTATGATAGGTAAATGATAGTTTATTGATAAGAAACTGATAAGATTTTGATGGTGGATTATCATTTTTCCCTGCCAACTACCAGCGGGTTCAGGAGCTAACTCTAAGATGGCTTGTCCCTCTTTCAATGTAAAATTGGCATAGATAAGTATATAGCCCAAAATAAAAATCCTATATGGGGGAAATATGCACCCATGAGCATCCAAAATTTCCCCCATATAGGATTGTCCTTGTGCACAGATACTACATTAATACCACCTTTGTAGTGTATATGGCTCCCTTGTTTTTAGTAGCACAATCCATGCTGTTGGCCTAATCATAGCTAGATGACCCATGGGGCTTATTTTAATAAACAAAAAAACATCATGACAGTTTGCATCCATGCTCAAAAAACACTCAAAAAGTACCCACTTTTCCGCGAAAATCACGCACAAAATATGCACAAATCACTCATTTTATACGCACAAAATACGCATGAAATACTCACTTGAAAAAACATTAAAACACTGTATTTCAATAAGTTATGGTTTGCAAATTGCTCAAAATTCAATTTAGGGTATCAAAAGCCAGCCAAAACAAGCAGGCAACGCCCCTTAAGCCAGCAAGGAAAGGATTGAGAGCAGATGTTCAAATACAGGGTTGGTTAATTTGCCACGAAGGCACTAAGACTCAAAGGGGCACAAAGTTTTAAGGGAAGAAGCAAAGAAAAAAAGAATAAAAATGATTTTAATAATTCCTATTTACCGTATTTGTCTTTGTGCTTCTACCTGTTTTTGTGGCTTGGTAGCAAATAGGAGGGATGTATTGCAACACCTATTCTCTTACGCTGATGTTTTATTCTTAGCCATCCGGCATTTATCGCTGCAATATTTTACGTCATCCCAAACTTTCTCCCATTTTTTGCGCCATGCAAATGGCCTGTTGCATACAACACATATCTTATGGGGCAAGAATTGTTTTTTAGTATTTTTCATGGCGGCTTATTTTGTTTGTGCCAAATGTGAGGCATAAAAATCTTCCAAGATGCTAGAAACTATATAGGGCTTTTAACCTTATATAGGTTCTAGCAAATGCACCACTATTTTACATTTACGGTTTAGCATAGGGCAAGCGGCCAATTGCTTTTGAAACAAAATAAGCATCAAGCCCTTGGCTTATTAATACCTCTGCTGCTGACAAATCCACATATCCATCCGCCCCAACAAGTGAAGCATCTATATCAACCTGCGATATGCTGCCAATAATTAATATTGTGCCATTCAAAGAGATAGGGATAATGTCTTCCAATTTCATGGCTATTTTTATCACCGCTTCCGCAACAAATGGTGCATTAAACGAAGGTTGGTACAGTTCGGTAAAACCTGCTTTCTCAAATTCGGAAGCACTTTTTTCGTACCGGGCAGAGGTTTGGTGAGCCTTTTGGTATTGTGCTGCCTGCACATAGTTTAAGGTATATTCTTTGGTGTCAATAATGTTTTGCAACGTATGCCTTGGCACGCTATCTGGTCTGTTTATCAACCCGAACAATGCAGGGTTTGCCCCAAGGTGTATTAACGAATTAAATATGGCTAGGTTTGCAAAACCATCTGCCGACTTTGTACCCACTAATACTGCCTGGCGGAAACCAGCTAATGAATTGATAAACGCTGTCCTGTACCGTTGTTCTAATTGTTCTATATCATTTTTTTCAAAAGTCATATTGCGTTGTTTATTTGTATAAATGTTTTTCAACTTTTTTCCAATAGGCAAAAAAAGAAGGGTAATATCCCGATATTGCTGGGGCTATCCAATCCCTTTCTTCTTTGTTACCGCTATAGCCTACATTCAGGGGGTGTTCTTTGTAATAGATATTCCCTGCATTGTATGCATCGGATAATAATTGAAACGACCCTACGTAAACCTTAATATTAGGTATGTTTTTGCTTAATGCAAGCATAAAATCAATACAATTTTTACTTACTGGATAGTTAGAAAAAAAGGATGGCTCTATCAACAAAACCCTGTTTCCGGGTTCATCTTTGTGCCACAATGGATCTATGTTGTAATAATTGTATATAAAAGTTGGCAATGCCAAGTCAAGTTCAATCTTTCCTGATACTGGAAGTTCAATTGTGGCATTAAACTTTTCGGTAGCTAACAATTGGGCAGGTGCTTCCATGGTTTCAAGCACTCCGTAAGGCTTATCCAAATATGTATCAACCTGATTTGTTTTTGTGTACTTATTGATGTTCTCTTGGTTGGCATAATACTTTTTGTGGCTATTGGCACCTGCCACCCACTGCCAGCTACAGGCATTACTAGCCCAGTCGCAATCAAGCAAATGGTAATACATCCATTGTGCAGGGTGGTGCCAATGGCTCTGGGCAATATTGCAGACCAACGAGGCAGTGTACATTCTGCAATGGTTGTGCATATAGCCAGCTTGGTATAATTGCTTAATAGCATTATCTATGCCTTCTATGCCCGTTGTGGCATTTACAATTTGCGCTGGGATTTCATAATTTAAGATTGGGTTTTGCGATTGTTTTATGTCCACATTCACATCTTTTACCTGTGCCACCCTTTGAAAATAGTCGCGCCAGCAAAGCTCCTTTACAAAAGACTCAATTTGTGCAATTTTATATCCTTTTGCCAAAACAGTTTCCAAAACTTGCTTGGTACAGATAACCCCTCTTGAAATATAGGGCGATAGACAGGTAACTGCCCCATCAACATAGTTGCGGGTTTTACCATAAGCTATCGGATCTATTTGATCTATTTTTTCAAGTATTGTTTTGTAATCAGTTTCAAATTTTAGCGCCATTTACCTTTTGCTTATTTTATTCATAGAAATTGTTTTTTGGAGCGTGCATTTAAACCGGCCTATTGCAGGATTTCTTTTTAGGGTATGTTTTTGGCTGATACCGCTATTTACCCTTTGCCTCCACAAATTAAAGCTACTTCGCTTCAGTTCCCTGCGCATCAGGGAAATTACGGCGGCCTCTGAAAACCCGAATTGTATTTTTATTGCTTCAAAAGGTGTCCTGTCTTCCCAAGCCATTTCAATAATCCTGTCAATATCTTTTTGTTCCATCAATACCAAATTTAAAATGTAGTACGCTTCCATTTAACGGTTACAGGCGAGCCTTCGGCTACAATAACTGAATTGGGCGCAAGCTGACCCAAAAAAGAAAAATCGTTCCCATACATCGCTGCAAAATCGCAATCAATTGAATAATCTATCACTTTATTTACGAACCATCTAGGATGATTTACTTTGTATTCCTGGGACAGTTGTCCATTTATTTTTGTATATCCATAGTAATGCTCAAAAATAAATTCCTCCATACTGCCTAGTGCCATTTCCTCATTTTTTATCGAAGTAGTAACTGCTATATGGTTCCAGCTTTTATTTATTTTCCATTCATATTTTATGTGTTTAGCAGCTTCTGTATTTTCTATCAAATTTTTTGTTGGAATTGCCATGTAGTGTTCTTTATACAGCTTGTTGGCAAGCCATGCTACCAATTTATACGGGACGGTTTCATTAATAAAAACCACGCCTCTTTTTACCGTATTGCCTTCAATACGCTTTACATAAAAACGCAGGTTAATTTCTTCAAATGTTCCTAATAAAGGTATTGGCACATGGAAAAGGCTAGTTCGCTTAAACATAAACCCAACAAGGCTAACATAGGTTTTGTTGTTGTAAAAATCCAGTTCTACACCATTCGGCAAATAAGGAGCCAAAACTTCGGGAGGTACTTCGTAATTAGCCATAATTAAGTTTTCCCAGCGTGCTGATAAAAAAGTATCTGTCATTGATATGTATAAGTGCTTATGATTAACTTTTTAAGGACGACATCCCACCATCTACATGTAAAATTTGCCCTGTTATCCAGCTTGCTTTTTCGGAAAGTAAAAACGCTGCCATGTTAGCAATGTCGGCAGTAGTGCCAACCCGCTTTAATGGATGCCGCAGCGCATTAGCCTCTTTTTTTTGCTCGTTGTTTAACAAAGAAGCGGCTAAAGGAGTGTCGGTTAAGGAAGGTGCTATACAATTGACCCTTATTTTGGGGGCAAATTCTGCCGCCAACGCTTTTATTAATCCCTCAATAGCCCCTTTTGAAGCAGAAACCTGCGCATGGAAAGGCAGGCCAGTTTGCACAGCAACCGTGGAAAATAAAACAATGGCAGCATCTTCGGCTTTTTTTAATCTTGGAAGTACCGCTTGAATAATCTTTATTGCACCTATAACTTGGAGTTTATAATCTGCTTCAAAATCTGCCGGCTTTATCCTATCAAAGGGCTTGAGGTTGATGCTGCCTGGGCAATAAACCAATCCTACTAGTGCATCGGGTAAAAAGTCTAACGATATTGTTTCTTCTAAAACATCTAGGTGGTGGTATTGGATATTGAGGTTTTCAACCTTGGGTTCATTTTTATTGTAGGTTGCTAATACCTGATTGCCTGCTTGGGAAAGTTGAACAGCCAGTTGCTCCCCTATGCCACTGGAACCTCCGATTATTAAATAATGACTCATTGTTGTAGATATTTGATAAAACAACAATAAATGAAGGATTTGGTTTAAATATCCCACTACTTAGTTAGGTTGTCTATATCATCCAAATCGCGAAGTCGGCCAGATTTTTTTTTGTTTTGGAGTAAATCTTGATAGCCAATAAAATTTACATTTATCCCTTCCAAATCGACTATTTTTCTGTTTTTATAACATTCTACGAAAGTTACGCCATCTATTTCAGTCAATAAATCAATCCTGAGGGGTGGGTAGCCTAGTTGTATAACATTGCCTTGTTTTGTAAAGTCCTCGACTGTAAGTTTAAATGAAGAAAACCCAAATTCATTTACTGATTTTAGAATTAGCTTGGCATTTTCTAATATTGGGTTTAGCCATATTTAAATCGCCCGTGTATCGTGGATGCCCGTGTATACCTACGGCATAACCACCCACAATTAAATACTCAGCCTTGTTTTTTATTAACAACTCTATAAACTCTCTGAAGTCTTGTGTGAACATCCTTTTTATAATTTATATACTGTGTCCGCAACAATTCTATTGCTTGTAATTTTTTCAGGTCGCTTTGGGCGTTCCAGTATTGGAAATTATTATCTTTTTCCTTTAAATGAAGTATTTTAATAGCTTTCTCCATGTTCAAATATACAAAGTTTCAACTTTGCAAACGATGCGTTTTCTTTTGTTTTACCCAAATTACACTTGCAAATCTCTATTACCATTCTTTCCCTATTTTTACACCCTTACTAAAGGCATTGCCAAGTTACCAATCAATTGAAATTTACCTTTTACCGGGTATAAGATTTTTTGCAACAATGTACTAAATAACAGCACTAAATTATATTCATGTTCGAGTTCCACACAGACAGGAAAAGGTATTTTGACATGCAGGTTGAGAACTGCAAGAAATATGTATTGCCATTTATCGAAGAAAAGTTCCCTATCAAAGCAGGGATGCGCATACTTGAAATTGGCTGTGGCGAAGCAGGCGTACTAAAGCCTTTCATGGAAAGAGGGTGTGCCACGGTTGGCGTGGAGTTTGACTTGATAAGGGTTGATTTTGCAAGGGAACTAATGAAAGATGAGCTGGAAACAGGCAAGCTTAGATTGATTGGTAAAGATATTTATAAAGTTAGCACAGAAGAACTAGGCGGCAAGTTCGACCTGATTATTTTGAAAGATGTAATCGAGCATATACACGACCAACCCAAGTTGATGAAAGAAATGCAGCGTTTCTTGTTGCCACAAGGTTGCGTTTTCTTCGGCTTTCCGCCGTGGCAAATGCCTTTTGGCGGCCACCAGCAAGTGTGCAGCAATAAATGGCTGAGCAAATTGCCCTATTATCATTTATTGCCCCGCAGTATTTATCAATGGATTTTAAAAAGCAACAATGAAAATGTCGCTGACTTGATGGAAGTACGGGATACAAGGATTTCTATTGAAAAGTTTGAACGCATTTCAAAGCAAACTGGCTATACCATTGTAAATAAAACACATTATTTGTTTAACCCTATTTACGAGTACAAGTTTAATGTGAAAGCAAGGAAACAGTTTCCTGTGTTGAGGGATATTCCATGGGTCAGGAATTTTTTTACAACTTGTGTGTACTATTTAATCCAGGTTGATGGTTCTAAAACAAGCCAGTGAGGATATTTTTTTGCCACTAAGTAATAAATATCTCAATATTATAAATATCCTCTTCATGGCTAAAGTCAAATAGATACTTAGCTGCATCCCCAGCCTTAAAGGCATGGGGTTAGCTGATCATTAAAATCATGCAAATCATTTAATATGTAATATAAAATAGGGGAAAAGCAAAAGCCATTTAAAAGCCTTTTACTTCTCCCCTGAATATTTATTTCGCAGAAAATTGTATTAGATAACCAACAAAGAATCGCCATAACTAAAAAAGCGGTACTTGTCTTTTATTGCTTTTTTATAGGCCTCCATTGTCAAATCATAACCTGCAAATGCGCAAGTCATTATCAAAAGGCTGGTTTTAGGCAAATGAAAATTGGTAACCAAGCTATCGGCCACGCTAAAGTTGTAAGGAGGGTGTATAAAATGGTTTGTCCAGCCTTCTGTTGGTTTCAAAAACTTTTGTGCAGTAAAGCTAGATTCCATAGCACGCATGGTAGTAGTGCCAATAGAACAAACACGGTGGCTTGTTTCTTTGGCTTTGTTTACAATAGCTGCGGCTTCTTCCGTAATTTGGAAGTATTCAGCATCCATTTTATGCTTGCTTAGATCTTCCACCTCAATAGGCCTAAATGTGCTAAGGCCAGTATGCAAAGTAAGCTCTGCAAAGCGGATGCCTTTTATTTCGCAACGCTTAATCAATTCCTTGCTGAAATGCAAGCCTGCAGTGGGTGCAGCAACAGCACCCTCATATTTTGCATAAACTGTTTGGTAGCGTTCTTTATCTTCTGCATCAGGAGTACGCTTAATGTATTTAGGCAACGGCGTTTCACCTAGCGATTCCAGCATTTTTTTAAAGCTAGCATCATCATCGTCCCACAAAAAACGGATGGTACGCCCACGACTTGTGGTGTTGTCTATTACTTCTGCCACCAGTTCTTCATCATCACCAAAATATAGTTTGTTGCCTACCCTTATTTTCCTTGCGGGATCAACAATCACGTCCCACAAGCGTTTTGGCCCGTTCAATTCTCTCAATAAAAAAACTTCTATCTTAGCACCTGTTTTTTCTTTGCGGCCATACATGCGTGCTGCAAATACTTTGGTATTGTTAACAACAAATACGTCTTTATCGTCAAAATACTCTAGGATGTCCCTGAAGTGCTTGTTTTCCATGTTGCCCGTTTTGCGGTTCACCACCAGCATACGGCTATCTTCCCTTTTCTTGGTAGGGTTCTGGGCAATAAGGTTCAGAGGAAGATCAAACTTGAACTGAGATAATTTCATGTGTCTATTTTAATGTTTAAAACAATAGGCCACATTAAGACGATTCCAGAAGGAAAAAATGCAAGGATTCGCTTGATGTTACGGCATCAAATTTTTAAAAGTGTGCAAAAGTACGTTTTTTTTCTTTGAAAAAAGATAAAACTTGGTTTTTTATTCCAAATCTTCTTCCTTTGTTGTGTAGTGTTGTCTATTTGTCTTTTGCTTTGCTTCTTTTTCTTAGTTCTACTTAGTGCCTTTGTGCGTTTGCGGCTATCTTTCTGTTGAATATTTGTCCCTTGAAATAAAAATCTTTATTAAACTATTTTTTATATACGTTATACCATTAACTTAGTTGAATGATTACAGTAGGCATAATAGAAGATGACCGCCCGCTAAGGCGCAATTTGGAGATTTATATCAACATGCAGAAGGATTTGCACATCACTTTTTCATGCAATAGCATGGAAGCATACCTAGAGCAGCAGAGTACCTTGGACGAGCCATTTATTATTTTCATTGACCTTGGGCTGCCTGGCATATCGGGCATGGAAGGCATTACGCTGATACGCCAAAAATGGGCGGATGTACATATCGTGGTAACCACGGGCAACGACAACGAAAGCGTGATTTTCGATTGCATACAGCGTGGTGCAAATGGCTATTTGCTAAAGCCATTTAATATTGCCGACTTGGTGAAAAATATTGATATCATCCGCAGTGGCGGGGCTTTGATAACGCCAGACGTGGCCATGAAATTATTTAAAAAAATACATAAACCCCAAGACCGTTTTGAAGAAGTAACAGGCCATCTGACTACTCGGGAAAATGATGTGGTAAACGAATTGCTAAAAGGCCTCACTTACAAGGAAATTGCCGCTGTGTTGGGCATATCCTCCTCCACAGTAAACGACCATCTAAAAAACGTATATGTAAAAATGGGGGTTCGCACAAAGTCTGAATTGATTGCTAAATTGTTGCGGAAGTAAGTGGGATATAATGACAAAGCTAAAATTAGAGCAGAAAATACAATGCTTTTGACCAACAATTTTGGGATTAAAGAGCAGTGTTTTTCCTAGTTATTAAAATTAAGGATTACAAATTTTTCCATTCTCACACTATCATGAGTATAATATTAAATGGATGCATATACAAAGTTCATCCTTTTTTTAATAAAATCTTTTTTTGTTAAAATAGCTATCCCGATATTCGCCCTCAGAATCATAGTATTTTATGCTAAATATTTCTTTTGATAACATTGTTAATGCATTTGCCTATAAAAGCGACAAGGAACTAAAAAGTTCTAAATTCCTTTTTAGCCTAATGGGCTATCCCTTGTTTGTGCCTATTGCAACGCGCATTACCCCATTGATTGTTAAATTTGGGTTGCCCATTGTGAATAAAATGATACGGAAAACTATTTTCAAACAATTTGTTGGCGGCGAAACGCTGGAAGCAACAAGCAAGGTAGCCGACATTTTAAGCAATTTTGGCGTGCAAGTAGTGCTGGATTATGGGGCCGAAGCTATTGAAGGAGAAGATAATTTTGAAGATGCGACAAACCAATTTATCAAAACAATTGAATACGCAGCTTCTAAGCCCAATATGCCTTACATCAGCATCAAGGTTTCTAGCTTTTCCCGTCATGGGCTATTGCAGGCCTTGAACGAAGCCCCTCGCTTGCGCAGCGGCATACACGACCATGAAAACCAGGAAGCGGAATGGGACAGGGTTTGCGACCGCATGTATAGGATATGCGAGGCTGCTGCAAAAAATAATATTGGCGTATGGGTAGATGCTGAGGAAAGCTGGCTGCAAGACCCCGTGGATAGATTAACTATAGAAATGATGGAAGAATTTAATTCGGAAAAAGCCATTGTTTACAACACCATCCAGCTATACCGGCACGATAGGCTTAATTTTTTGCAGCTTTCACACAAAATAGCCAAGGAAAGGGGGTTTGTATTGGGCATAAAACTTGTGCGTGGCGCTTACATGGAAAAGGAAAGGGCTAGGGCCAATCAAAAAGGATACCCTTCCCCTATACAAGCATCCAAAGCAAATACAGACAGGGATTATAATGCAGCAATAGCCTATTGCATCAACAATATTGGCAATATTGCTTTTGCAGTGGCTTCACACAATGAAGAAAGCAACTTGTTCGCAGCAACCCTTTTGGACGAAAAAGGATTAGCAGCCAACCACCCACATATCCATTTCTCTCAATTATATGGCATGAGTGACAATATTACTTTCAACCTTGCAAAAGCGGGCTATCCTGTAAGCAAATACCTCCCTTTTGGCCCTATAAAAGAAGTGATACCTTATTTGATGCGTAGGGCACAAGAAAACAGTAGCGTAAGTGGGCAAACTGGTCGGGAAATAAGCCTGATAATAAAAGAAATAGCAAGGAGGAAAGCCGCATTAAAAGGTGCATAAGCTTAATCTCTCTTTGGTCTTTTCCTGTTCCTGTAAGCCTTTTTTTAAGTTTTTCAACTGTTATTACTTGCTTGTTTTTTGCATTTGGGGCTTGAAATAGATTTCAATTGCAAAATCCTGGTTAAATAAGCATTCTGTGCTTTTACCTCTTCTAACGTACCAATTACTTTCTGCGCCTAGTTATCCCATTTTTCAGGTAAGACATATCTTTTCAATGAAATTTCTAATCTCTTTGCATCAATAGTAATGCGAAGATAAATTGGTGCTGTGCCATTGTCTATGGCTTTGCTCTTTTTGCCTTAAAGAGTAAACTGAATGTTTTGTTCATGGCTAGCGATCTTTTTAAAGTTTGTAAAGCTACTCTTTAGCTTGCCTGTAAACAAGATGTTTAAATCTTGAACTACCTGCTGTGCAAGGGTTTCAGCGATTTTCGGTGACCTGTTTTTTATAAAAAATGACAGGTCACCGAATAGGTCACCGAAACAATACGATTTATGAACTTTTTGGCATAGACACCAAAAGAAAAACGCTGCAAATCATTGATTTTGCAGCGTTTTAGGCAATTTTGAATCATTGCTAGTAGAGCGTACGGGAGTC
This sequence comes from Parasediminibacterium schistidii, assembly GCF_046546515.1. NCBI lineage: Bacteria > Pseudomonadati > Bacteroidota > Chitinophagia > Chitinophagales > Chitinophagaceae > Parasediminibacterium > Parasediminibacterium schistidii. The sequence goes on from NZ_JBKHKJ010000035.1 coordinate 26,814, forward strand.
GAACCCGTCATTCCTCCGTGAAAGGGAGGTGTATTAACCGATTTACCAACGCTCCTTCCTTGTTTTTCGGAGTGCAAATATAGGAGTGTGATTTGGTTTAGCCAAATTTTTTTACTTTTTTATTTTATTGATATTCAATGCTTAATCTCTACAGGTAAATTTTAAATTTACCTGTAATATTTTCGGCAATATTTATGGTATATACTTTAGCCTTGTGGGGTTACACCGTAGAACAATACCTGAAATATAATTGCCAAATGATATCAAAAAAGGAATTGATATAAAAAAGGCTGTCTCAAATTTTGAGACAGCCTTTTTCAATTTCTTGTGGAGAATAGCGGGTTCGAACCGCTGACCTCTTGCATGCCATGCAAGCGCTCTACCAACTGAGCTAATTCCCCTTTTTGGTTAACCGGGGTGCAAAAATAGGGGATGTAAAATGATTGTACAAAAAATATATGCCTTCAAGGCGTAAAAAATATACCAATGCTTTAAATGGTATACAAGATTGTAAACTTTGAGGGCGATATTTCATTTCCGTATAAACAGTTTATCAACCGCAGAAAAGAAAAAGAAATGTTAATTAGCAGAAAAATATATGTTTGTAGCATCAACTACTTGCTATAACATGAAGCCTTTTATCCAATTTGAACCAAAGCATATTCCCAAATTAAAAGCAATATTTGTTTTTTTTGCCTTAATGCTATTGGGGGCTTCAAATGCTTCTGCACAGCTAAAAGCTTCTTTTAAAGTTGACACAGCAAGTGGTTGCTCAGTTCCAGCATTGGTTGTAAAATTTATCAATACTACGCAAGGGGCTACTAGCAAGGCCAAGCTTAGCTGGGATTTTGACAATACCAATACTTCTACCAGAGACACTGCGGTAATATCCTTCAATGTGCCAAGGACCTACAATGTTACCCTCACCGTAACGGATGGGAACAATTCAAGCACCTATACTTACCCAATAGTGGTGCATAAAAACCCAACTACCAACTTTTCTGCTTCACCTGCAAGCGGCTGCTCGCCATTCAAGGCAGCTTTTATAGCAACATCGGTGGCTGGGGAAGGTTCTATAGACAAGTATGTGTGGGATTTTGGGGATGGGCATACCAGCAGCGGTAAGGCATTGAACACTGTGAGCAACACTTATCTTGCTGGACAATACACTGTAAACCTTACTGTTGCCAATACCTTTGGCTGCCAAAGCACTACCGTTACCAAAACAAATTTAATCAATGCTTTTGCCATCATAAACCCTGCTTTTACTGCCAAGAAAACAGCTTTGTGCGGGCCTGCTGATACGGTCTTTTTTTCCAATACTAGCCTTGGCAGCACGCCAACCTCATCGCTTTGGAATTTTGGCGATGGCATCACATCTACTGCCAATAATCCTTTCCACAATTATCCAAGTAAGGGTATATATACCGTTACACTTATAGAAACCAGCGTTGCTGCGTGCTCGGATACGTTGATACAAAAAAATTATATCAACATCCACCAATTTACTGCTTCTATTGTTGCACCTTCCCCAATTTGCTCGGGAGATAGCATTGCTTTTCAAGGTACGGTGGATCCAAAGCCCCTAGCATCTAACTGGTATTTTAGCGACGATAATTACAGTGATATATTAACAGGATTAACCATCAATAAAAAATTCGGCAATGCCGGCAATTACACAGCTATTCTTGTAAATGACTATGGCGGCTGCAAGGATAGTGCTGTGCAGCAAGTTTCGCCATTGGCTGCCCCCATTTTACATGGGTTTAAAATGACAGATTCTCTTTGTGGCACCCCCGCAACTGCCCTATTCAGGGATACTACCAAAGGGGCTGTAAGCTGGGCATGGGATTTTGGAGCAGGCGCTATACAAACAGATACCAGTGCCAGCTTTACTTACCTTAAAGATGGCAATTATACAATTGGCTTAACGGTAAAAAATGCAGCAGGCTGCTCAGCAACCGTGCAAAAGCAAATAACCCTGAAAACCCCAAAAATAAAAATAGCTTACAACCAGTCTTCCTCACAAGATGGCTTTGCAGGATGCCCGGGTTTGCAAATAACGTTCAATGCCTTGCCAGACAATCCAGCCACTGCAATAGCAAAATACGAGTGGGATTTTGGCGATAATACCCAATCTAAAGATACTTTCCCTACGCATACATTCTCCCTAACTGGTAAATATCATGTAACATTAGCTTTTAGCACCACTAATGGCTGCACAGGTATTATTGACACATTTGTACGAGTATTTGATAAGCCAAAAGCAAGTTTCTTTGCAAAAGACACGCTAATATGTGGCAACTCACTCATAAATTTCACCAATACGTCTACCCCAAACCAAGCTTATAGCCATTATATATTTATTAATGGGAAAGATGTAATTGCTTATAACATACCAACCGCTACTGGGCGTGATACCATACAAGGTATTTACGATGTGATGCTGATAACCGGCAATGGCGATTCTACAAACGGTTACTGCTACGATACGTTGATAAGGCCAAATTATCTTTCCATCGTCCCTCCATTTCCCAAAATTGATACCATTATCAATACCTGTGATGGCACAAGGGGCGTGGTAACATTTAAACAAGCCACGAGGTTAGCTACTAAGTTGCAATGGAATTTTGGGGACAACTCTCCTATATTAGACACAAACTTAGTAACGGTATCCCATACATATGTCAATACAGGCAAGTACACCGTTATCCATACTGCTACCAATGGCGCTTGCACAATAGGCGATACCGCCACGGCCTATGTGCTATTGAAGCAAAGGCCACTGCTTTCATTGAGTGCATCGGAAATATGCGTGAACAGCCCGCTTACGGCAACCATTAGTCGGTTGGAGAGCAACCCAAACACCAGCCCCAAATATCAAAACTACTTTATCACCAATATACTTAATGGCGATAGCACCGCTTTTGCGGGTACTACCAACCCTGCTTACTACAACCCATGGCGTGTTGCCTATACACTTGGGCTTTATGGCCTTTCCAGCAGGAAAGAGAACCTTTTTATGATTATTAATTCGCAATTTTTTGGTTGTGCCGATACCACCAATCCGGCTATCCTTAAACTAAATGGCCCAGATGCTGGCTTTAAGGTCAATGGCAATATTTGTTTTAATAAGGCTGTTGTTTTTACAGACAGTTCTTTTATTAAAAACAAAGTCTCTATCGTTCAATGGGATTGGGATTTTGGCGATAACACCACGGCAACTATTACCAGCAACAAGGGGCAGGCACAACATTTTTATACCAATCCGGGCAGTTACCAAACATCCCTAAAAGTAACAGATGCAAATGGGTGCACCTCTACAACCTTAAAAAACACGCATGTTCAACTGGCTTATGGCCCCAAAGCTGAATTTACATGGCGGCCAACATACATTGCACCTGGCAAGTCTGCAACTTTCTACGATTCCAGCATAGTATATGGCAGCACTTTTAATAAGTACTTGTGGCATTTTTCCAGCAATGGGCAATACTATACATCAAAGGATTCAGTTGTCCGTAATTATCCAAAAGCCTTGATGGATACTATCAAATTAGTAGCAACCGACCCGTTGCATGGCTGTATCGATTCCACACAAAAAATAGTGCCTGTAAGAGACATTATTGCCGATTTCAGGTTTACGTCCAATTACTTAAACCCCAGCGTAAAATGCCCCCCAATACTTGCCCAGTTTACTGGCATAATTGGCAATGTAACCAGTTTCAAATGGTTGTTTGGCGATAGTAGCGTTTCCTTCAATAATAAAACCCCAAGCCATGTATATTACAAGCCCGGTACTTACAAAGTAACATTGATTGCTTATGGCAATAACAGCGACAGTGCCGTGGTAGAAAATTACATTGCCATCAAAGGGCCTTATGCTCGCCTCACATCTGATGTGCAGCAGGGATGTTTTCCTTATCCAGTTACGCTTACTGCTAATGAAACAAATTCCCCCAACTTCCAATGGGTAATGGGAGACGGTAGCACCATTAATGGCACTGATACCATTTTAAAATACAGCTATGCTTCCCCCGGCAAGTTTTTGCCAGCAATACTTATTAGGGACAATGCATCCGCAAATTGCAAAGTACAGTTCGATTTGCCAACACCTATACTTGTAGATACTTTAGGTGTAACACTCGCGAACACGCCTTATGCCTTTTGTATAAATGCACCTAAAACAATTGGTATTTTAAAAGCAGGTACCTACATAAGCCAAGTAGGCAATCCAGTAAAAATTCATTGGGATTTTGGCACAGGCAACGCAAACGACATTGCCAATATAGACACCCCTTCGTTCAAATACCCTGTAACGGGTGTTTATCGATTAAAACTAGATGTAAAAACAACAACGGGTTGTGAGGTAAAGCTATCAGAAACTGTTACTGTAAAAGCAGCTGCGCCAGTAACAATTAGTGGGCAGCCTTTTATTTGCGAGAATACGCTTACGCAATATACTGCTGCCACAACATATACTGATTCTACTATATGGAAATGGGCGTTTAACAATGGGCATATCGACTCTGTGCAAACGCCAGCCATGCAGTCTTTTACCGAGGCAGGCTCACCTTATAAGGTATATGTAACCACCAATGTGGGCGACTGTGCCACTACTGATTCTTTACTTGTAACGGCTACTAAAAAACCAGTTATCTCCATCACCAATAAAAATAGCCGTATTTGCCTTGGCGATAGTGTACAATTAAGTGCAGGGGTTGTAACAGGCACTTATGCGTGGGAGCCAAGCCAGTATGTTGGCAACCCTGCTATTTACAACCCTTATGCTAAACCAACAAAATCAACCAGATATACATTAACGGTTACTAATAAAAATTGCCCCAATAGCGACACAGCTTTTGTGAGAGTTATACAGCCTTTTAAGCTAGTGCCTATGCCCGATACGTATGTTTGTATAGGCAAATCAACAATGCTACATGCTAGTTCGCTAGGTATCGATAGCTTTCAATGGATAAATGAAACCAGCACTTTAAATAATATTAAAATAGACACGCCAACGGCAACACCAGTAGTAACAACAACTTATACGGTTATTGGCTACGACACATTCAATTGCTTTACTGATAAAGGTTATGCAACGGTTTATGTGGCTCAATTGCCTGTGGTAAATGTAGGTGCCGACACTGTGATATGGACAGGCACAGACACACATTTTAACCCCATGGTAAGCAATGATGTTACAGAATACAAATGGCTGCCAGATACATACCTTGATTGTACTACTTGCCCAACGCCAAAGGTTACGCCAAGGAGCAACATGGTTTATACCCTTAATGTAAAAACCCAGTATGGCTGCGAGGCAAAAGGAAATATTACTATTCAATTAAAATGTGGAGGACTTACCCTTGCAATGCCAACAGGGTTCGTGCCTGCTAGTGGCAATAGCAAAACAAACAGGCTTTACCCAATGGGCAAAGGTGTAAAAAAAGTAAGGCATTTTTCAGTTTATAACCGCATGGGTGCCTTGCTATTCCAACAAAGCAATTTTGATATAAACGATCCCAGCTTTGGGTGGGATGGAAGGTATCATGACACCGACCAGCCTGCTGGCGCTTATATATATGTAGTAGAAGCAACCTGCGATACAGGCGACCCACTTTCTGATAAAGGCACAATTGTATTGATTCGATAGAAAATGATTTCAAAAGGGTGCATAAAACTTTTTCGATTAATTTCTCTTTTTGATAGTGCAGCTTGATTAGGTAACTTTCCAAAAGTTGCCTAATCTTACAGATATAAGCGAAAAAGTTTTATTTGTCCTGATACTCCCCAATCTATTAAAAACTTATCTTTGTTCTATAAATGCACCTGATACAAAGCATTTACAAAATTAGTGCCTTGGTATGCCAATCGTAGTTCTTTTTTTACTAATATTAAGATAGTTATAGTGGCAAAATTGGGTTTTGTTGTATGGGCATAAAATCACTCACTTTTTCTCATAAATCACTTAAAAATCACGCACAAATCACTCAAAAAGTACGCACAAATCACGCATAAATCACTCAAAAAAAAATGTCGATATTGTTGATAATCAATGATTTAAAACGGCGGATACGATTTTTGAAAAACGACAAAAAAGGGAAAAAGCCCGAAAAAGTGCAAAACTGAAACTATTTTAATAAAAATACCATTAAAATTTATATCATAAAAAATGCCTATGTGCTCTTTTTTTGCCACTCGTCTTTGTTCTTGCTCCCTATCATTGGGGGTTATTGAGCCAACACAATTCCCCTTTTGAGGGCTACCGTGTGCACACAACTTTTTAAACATCTTTAACAAGATGGATTTAGGTGTAATGTAGAGGTTTTGATTAAACTTTGCGCTTTCTTTGCCCCTATTATTTGCCCCTTAGGGGTTAGGGGCAAGCGGAGCGCTTTGACAATTCCGCTCCTGCTGGTTGGCCAAAATCCGGGGTGATTCCCTGACTCATAATGAGCATTTTCCTTTTCTTCTTCCCTTAAAACTTTGTGGCGCTTTGAGTATTCGTTCCTTCGCGGCAGATTAACCAACCCTGCATTTATAGGGTGCATTTCAAATCTTCGCTTTTCATTGTCCTTAGTTTCTATTAGAAAGAAACATAGATTAATTGATTGTTAGAGACCCAACCTACCCCTCCGAGGAGGGGAAAGCGAAGATTTAAAATACACACCATTTAAAATCCTAATTATATTTATGCAGAGTTCCTGCCGGCATTAATAATACCAAAACTGCACCGCATAGCCAATTTTTCGTAAGTTGCTTTTATAGGGGCATTGGTTACCAGCCCTTCTTCCAAATGGCGTACTTGGGTAATAGCATATTGTTGTATGGTAATCAATGGAAGCACAATTCTTTCCCTCATCTGTACAGATAACTGGTCTATCGGGTAGCCGTCCATCAATTCTGCATGGCCAGACAATTTCAACACATATTTTTTGGTAAGCTCATACTCGTCATGCACCATGTTCCATATTTCGCCATACACAGGGTGGCTTTTCAAAAATGCTGTCAATGGAAAGAAACATTTCTGCATCGCCATCTCGCAGTTGTCTATCAATGTTTTAAAGAACAAGGAATGCTGGTAAAGGTGTACCAGCTCGTCCCATTTGCCCTCGGTTTCTATTTGCTGGAAAGCAGTGCCTACGCCATAATAGCCGGTAACATTTTGCTTTAGCTGGCTCCACGCACCCACAAAAGGTATAGCCCTTAAATCTTTCAAAGACAGTTTGGATCCCGCACCTCTTTTTGCAGGGCGGCTGCCAATATTGGTTTGGGCATAAAAACGCAAAGCACTGGCATGGCTAAGGTAATCGGCAAAATAGGGATGTTCTTTCAAAGCAATATAGGCTTTGAAACTTTTCTCTGCCAATGTATCAATCAATATTTTTTCCTGGGGCAAAATAATGGCTTCGTCATTAGTAAGTATATCATTCGATAACCCTGCATGAAGCAATTGCTCCATATTATACTGTGCAGTGTCTATCGTGCCAAAATTGCTACTAACAGTTTGCCCCTGTATGGTCAATTGTATTTCTTTATTGGCTATTTTCTTGCCCATGGAAGCATAAAACTGGTGCGTTTTTCCACCTCCACGAGCAGGTGGGCCTCCCCTCCCATCGAAAAATACCACGTCAATATCATATTCCTTCGAAATGGCAGTCAGTTCTTCTTTCGCTTTGTAAATGCCCCAATTGGCCATTAAATAGCCACCATCTTTTGTGCCGTCTGAAAAGCCAACCATGATGCTTTGCTTTTTGCCACGGCGCAGCAAGTGCTGGCTATAAACAGGATGCTCGTACAATTCTTTCATTACCTCGGCAGCATTATGCAAATCGTCAACTGTTTCAAACAGCGGCATAATGTCAATGGTCAATTCCTCGGTTTTCCAACCAGCCATCAGGAACAAGCCAAAAACTTCCATCACGTTCAGGGCACTGCTGCATTGGCTGATAATATACCTGTTACAGCCAGCTTCCCCATTTAATTTTTGGATGTCTTTAATCGCCCTTATTACGCGCAGCGTATCTTGGTGCACATCATCTGTAAAAATGGTTTCGTTAACAACTTCTGTGGCTTTTGTTAATGCCCTTATTTTTTCAGGTGCAGATAAAGATGTATAGCCTTGCGGCAAAGCGTTTGATTGGTTGGCAATAATATCTATTACTTTCACATGAATCCTGCTGTCTTGCCTTACATCCAGCGAGGCGAAGTGCATACCAAACACTTCTACTTTGGCAATAAAGCTATCTACCAGTTCCACAAAAAGGCTATTGTGCTGGTAAATAATCTGGGTGCGTATTTCATTTAATACGCTAAGTATTGCTTCTTTGGTTAATGGGTTTTCATCGTCAGGGTTAAACAAATGATGGTTCAATGTTTTTTCCAGCCCTGCCATCAGCACATCCACGCCTTTGAAAGTCAACCGCCTTTTTAGTTTCCTGGCATCCCTGTAGTAGCACCTGATAATACTACTTCGCAATGCCTGTGCCACTTGAAGCGTGGTAGCTGCCTTTACAAACGGGTTGCCGTCCCTATCCCCACCCGGCCAGAAGCCCATTTTAATTACAGGGTTGTCTGAGCACACCATGCCCGGGTAGCTGTTTTTAAGGTTGTTGATAATATTGCCTGTGGCGTGGTAAAAAATGTTTTCCAAATACCAAAGCAGGCTTAATGCCTCATCGTATGGCGTTGGCTTTTCCTGTTGGAAAAACGGGGTACGGCCTAGTTGTTGCAAATAAGTGTAAATATGTTCCTCATTGTTGCTATCGACAGCAGAAGAAATATCATGGATAATGCCCAATACGGCACCACGGTAAAACTGGGTGGGGTGGGCGGTTAGTACTAATTGGATATTAAAATCTTTCAGCTTTTCAGATAGCATTTTCTCTGCATGGTTTTGTTCCACTAGTACATCTAGTTGCTTCATGGTGCCTTTACCGCCCATGTCGTGTACTTGCGTAAAAGCCGCATCTTCCAGTGCATCGAACAATACCACCTGCCTTTCTATATATTGCACCACACGAAAAAGCAAATCTGCCTTCTCCTCTTCCTTTACATAAGTGGTTTGCTTGGCAAAAAATTCGTCAATAATTTCAACAGGGCTTTTGCCTTTGTTGTAGCCTTCTTCACAATTTACCAATAACAGGGAAACCAAAATACCCGTTTTTTCTATACGGTGGAAAGGGAGCGAGCCAAAAAGGCTGTTGTACAACTGGAATTTGATGCCAACTTGGTTTTTAAACTGCTGTAGGCCTGCGGAGCTCTGCGTCATGTGCTGAAAAGTTGTTGTGTTTTTAAAATAAATATCTTACTACCTTAAAACAGGCAGGAAAAATATAGCATTGTAGCCAATATTTTATCCATGCTCCGAAATAAAATAGACATAAATCAATTTTTTCACGACAGCAACCGTACAATGGCGGAAATTAGTAAAAAAAATGTTTGGTCGGCAATAAATAAATTATTTTTCAATGGCAGTATAAAAACTCCT
>NZ_JBKHKJ010000036.1:0-35491 GCF_046546515.1 Parasediminibacterium schistidii
TATAAAATAAACCCTGAAATTAAATTGTCCTACTTTCGACTAATCATAGATTTAAGGAACAGGGTAATACATGCCTATGATGCGATTGACAATGAAATCATTTGGAAAATTATAATGAAAGATATTCCCATACTGCTCAAAGAAGTACACGATCTACTTGGCAGGGACTACTTTACAACATAATCCACTTTACAAATCAAACTACATTATACTATAAACCAGATTAAAATACATAAAAAGTCCGCATAAATAAGTTACCGGGTTTAATACAGGGCAAACTCATCAAAATATTATTTTATTGAAAATCTGCGTTTATCAACAAGGTTTTTGTACAAGCCACCTCTTTTTTCTCCAGTTTTGGCAAGGTCAAAAGTAAAAAAGATCCGCAACAAATTTTTTTCACAGGATAAAATGGAGTGGTCGTACAAAAACGAAGCCTGCTGGTTATGAGGCAAAAGATTTTAAAATGCAACTAAAAAGTATTGTTTGCAATAACATAGGTATTGCCAAATACTTCCACCAATGTCCCCCATGTCCCAAAAGTCCCTATACATTCAACGCTACTTTTACAATCCTATATGGGGGCATTTTGGGATACTCATGGGGGCATATTTCCCCCATATAGGATTTTTATTTTGGGCTTTTTATATATCCATGCCAACTTTACATTAAAACAGGTACTAGCAATCCAGGCTGTTCAGAAGGAAGGGGGCTTTTTAGTACAGTTTTCAGCGACTTACGCAATAGTAAATTTACTATTTAGTAATCAAACGCTGCAGTTCTTTGTGCCCTTTAAGTGAAACGTTTTACCTAAAAATAGAGCTTCCTTTGTGTTTCTTTGCGAAAAACTTTGTGTGCTTTGTGGTTAAACCTCCGCTTAAAACTCTATCCTTAACAGCCTCCTAACCACGCTAGCTTTAGCTCGTGCACCCGCTGGTAGCTGGCTTAGGAAAATGATAATTCACTATCAAAATCTTATCAATCTATTATCAATAAATGATTAGTTTCCTATCATAAAACTATCATTCCATTATTAATAAACTATAATAAAATTCACTTAAATTATCATAAAAAAAGAAGGTTAAAAAACATAAAATAGTTGAATAACAATGAGTTACAAACAAAAAGGCAGGCTCTAAAAAAAATAAATCACGAAAAAAGAAGAAAAAAAGGCCATTTCAAATCTTCGCTTAGCGCTTCGCATTCCCTCCTTTGTTCTTGCGCTCTCTTCCTTTGGAGCTAGGGTATATACACATCTTTTTAGTCTTTTTAGTTTAACCAAAAATAGATACCTGCAAGGGAAATTTATCATAAAACCTCTTGGATTTTGTCAAGGGTTGGCTCCCCCTCGCCTTCGGAGAGGGGGTTGGGGGGTGAGGTCTACACGCTAGGAGGCAACATTTGCTTAAATGATATTTGTGTGTATACTCCCTCTCCTTTTGGAGGGGGCTGGGGTGAGGTCGGGGGGTGAGGTCTAACTACAAAATGCAAAAAACTTTTATGCACCCAATTTGAAATGCAACCCTTCTATTCCCATCCCAAAAATCTACATTTGCCATTCAAAAAATATCTACCCCCATGTGGCTCAATAATATTTTAGAAACCATTGGCAACACGCCATTGATCAAGCTGAATAAAATCACCAAAAACCTCCCGGCCACTGTGCTGGCCAAGGTAGATTATTTCAACCCCGGCAATTCGATAAAAGACCGCATGGCGGTGAAAATGGTGGAAGTGGCCGAGCAGGAAGGTAAGCTATTGCCAGGCGGTACTATTATAGAAGGCACTAGCGGCAACACGGGCATGGGGCTGGCACTGGCGGCCTGTGTAAAAGGCTATAAATGCGTGTTTGTAACCACCGACAAGCAAAGCAAGGAAAAGGCAGATATTTTAAAAGCAGTAGGGGCCGAGGTAATTGTTTGCCCAACAAATGTACTGCCCGAAGACCCCGCTAGCTATTACAGCGTGGCCAAAAGGCTGGCGAAGGAAATACCCAACAGCATGTACATGAACCAGTACGACAACCTTGCCAACCGCCAAGCGCACTACGAAAGCACGGGCCCGGAAATATGGCAGCAAACCGAAGGCAAAATAACCCATTTGGTTTGCACGGCAGGCACTGGCGGCACCATTACCGGAACGGCCATGTTCCTGAAAGCAAAGAACCCCAATATAAAAATCTGGGCGATAGATGTGTTTGGCTCATTGCTTACCAAATACTACAATACGGGCGAGGCAGATATGAACGAGGTGCACCCCTATTTTTCCGAAGGTTTTGGGGAGGATTTTGTGCCTGCCAACTACGACATGAGCGTGATAGACCATTTTGAGCAGGTTACTGATAAAGATGGTGCCATCATGGCGCGCCGCATAGCCAAGGAAGAAGGGATGTTTTGTGGCTATAGTGCAGGTAGTTGCCTGCAAGGGTTGATGCAACTAAAAGCCACCCTGAAGAAAGACGATGTGGTGGTATGTATTTTCCACGACCATGGAAGCCGCTATGTAGGCAAAATTTACAACGACCAATGGATGATGGAGCGGGGCTTTTTGGAAGTAAAAACCTTTAAGGATATTGTATATGGCCGTGCAGGTAAAAAGCTCATTACAATTAGCCCACAACATACCGTATCAGATGCAGTAGCATTGATGAAACAATACGATATAGAACAAATACCCGTGATGGATGGCAACAACCTAATAGGCTCTTTGAGCGAAGGAGGGCTTTTCCAAAAAATATTCAGCAACCACGAAATAAAGAATGCCACGGTTAGCTCAGTAATAGAACCTGCATTCCCCGTTGTGGACTTCTCAACCTCCGTTGAAAAACTCAGCAGCCAAATAAACAAAGAAAATGGTGCTGTGCTGGCTAAAGATGATAAAGGAAATTACCACATTGTAACCAAGTACGATGTAATTCAGAGCATGGCGAAGTAGATATTGCCCTCACCAATATTTTTGCTAAACACGATAATATTTATTGCCATTTATCCCAAACAAACCATAGCCACTTGTGATTATGATTTCTATCCCTAATTTGCACCGTCAAATAAATAATTAATTCTCGCTTCGTCCCCCTTTAGGGGATTGGGGTTTCATAATTCATAATTAAAACATGGCACAACAATTCGATTTTGCAATGATTGGCCTCGGCGTAATGGGGCGCAACCTGCTGTTAAACATGGCAGACCATGGTTTTGCAGTAGTAGGTTTTGACAAAGATGCTACCAAAACCAATGCTTTGGAAGGTGGGGCTACTCCCGGCACGATTGTGAAAGGGGTAAACACATTGGAAGAAATGGTTTCTTTATTATCAAAGCCACGAAAGATAATCATGCTGGTGCCAGCGGGCAAGCCCGTTGACGATGTGCTGCAATCACTTCAGCCGTTGCTGGAAAAAGACGACGTAATTATAGATGGTGGAAACTCGCATTATACCGACACGGCCCGCAGGATAGAATCAGAAAAATCCTTTGGCTTCCATTTCATGGGCATGGGTATTTCCGGCGGTGAAGAAGGAGCCAGGAGGGGTCCAAGCATTATGCCAGGTGGCGATGCTGGGGCGTATAAAAACATACAGCCTGTGCTAGAAGCCATTGCTGCTAAAGACGGCACAGAGCCTTGCGTGGCTTATATGGGCAAGGGTGCAGCCGGGCACTATGTAAAAATGGTACACAATGGCATTGAGTATGCCATTATGCAGATACTGGGCGAAGTATATGATATTTTGAAACGTGGCAAAGGCTTTACCAACCCACAACTGCATGAAATATTTGATGGTTGGAACAAAGGCGATTTAAAAAGCTACCTGATAGAAATAACGGCAGCCATCTTCCTGCAAAAAGATGAAGACAGTGATGCTGATTTGGTGGATAAAATACTCGACGTTGCTGGGTCAAAAGGCACTGGCAAATGGACATCCCAAAGTGCCATGGACTTAGGCACGGCTATCCCCGTTATTGATGCAGCAGTAAGTATGCGCAGCATATCCGGACTGAAAAAAGACAGGGTAAAAGCAGCAGGTTTATATACACTGCCTAGCCATGAAATTGCAACGGATGTAGAAACCGTTAAGCAGCAAATGCACGATGCTTTGTTTAGTGCCATTGTTATTTGCTATGCGCAAGGCTTGGCCATGCTGCAAAAAGCATCCGTGGAGCTAGACATGCAAATACCATTGCAAGATGCAGTAAAAGTGTGGAGGCAAGGTTGCATCATCCGTTCGGCCATGCTGGGCATTTTTTACAATGTTTGCAACGCCAACCCTGGCATTTCCAATATCTTGCTAGACGAAGCTATCGCCGCAATGATCAATGAGAAAGTGAAGGGGTTGAGAAGCATTGTTGGGGCAGCAACAGAGGCAGGCATACCATCTATGGCTTTGTCAAACGCCCTCAATTATTTTGATGCGTTTACCTCAGAAAAGTTACCATTGAACCTTACACAGGCACAAAGGGATTTCTTTGGGGCGCATACTTACCAGCGCATTGACAAAGAAGGCATCTTCCATTCGCATTGGAATGCGGCTGAATAAGCTTTTGTCACTAAGGCTCAAAGCAGCACAAATTCTAATCTATTACACGAATTAGGCTTAAAATTTATTTTGTAGTAAATACCGTTCTTTCTTTTTTCTTAATTAGTGCTGCTTTGAGCCTTCGTGGCTTTGTGGCAGATTCTTTTAAATTTAAAATAGCCCATAATGGCAATCAACAATAAAAAACCATCGCCCTCCATCATCTTCATATTTGGGGGCAGCGGCGATTTGAACTTGCGGAAACTTACACCCGCCTTGTACAATTTATCGATAGATAATTACTTGCCCGAAAAATTTGCCGTTTACGGCATTGGCCGTAGTGCATATACCAATGAGCAATACCACGAAAGGCTAAAAGATGGGATCGTAAACTTTTCTAGGAGGAACGAAGTGGGCAAGAATTGGGAGGGGTTTTCTAAACACCTCAATTACTTGCAGATGGATGCAGATAACCCAGAAGCATATCCCATAATCGTAGAAAAAGTTGCTGAGAAAGAAAAGGAATGGGGCATACACCCTAATGTTATTTTTTACATGAGCGTTGCGCCCCAACTAGTGCCAGAAATAGCTACGAACTTGGGCAAGCTAAATATTTGTACCGATAAAAGCTGCGTAAGGTTTGTGGTAGAAAAACCTTTTGGGCATGACTTGGAAAGTGCCAAAGAACTAAATAGCTTGCTTACGAGCCTGTTTGCAGAAGAACAGATATACCGCATAGACCACTACCTAGGCAAAGAAACGGTACAGAATATATTGGCCATGCGTTTTGCCAATGCCTTGTTCGAGCCTATCTGGAACAGGAACTATATTGAGCATGTACAGATAACCATGGCAGAAACCGTGGGGCTGGAAGGAAGGGCAGGCTATTATGATCAGTCAGGCGCATTGAGGGACATGCTGCAGAACCACATATTGCAATTGCTGTGCATGGTGGCCATGGAAGCACCCGTTTCTTTCAAAGCCAATGAAATAAGAAACAAGAAAGTAGATGTGTTGAATGCTATCCGAAGGTTGAAGCCAGAAGATGTGCACGCCAATGCAGTACGAGGTCAGTACAGCGATGGCTGGATGAACGGGAATAAGGTAGTTGGCTACAGGAAAGAAAAAGGCGTGTCGCCACAGTCAGACACAGACACTTTTGCAGCCGCTAAATTTTATATTGACAACTGGCGCTGGCAAGATGTGCCGTTTTATGTGCGCACTGGCAAATACCTGCACCAAAAAAGCACATTGATTACCATACAGTTTAAGCCAGCCCCTAGCTACGCCTTCCCGGCAGAAGCAGCAGAAACGTGGAGGCCCAACCGCCTAACCATCAGCATACAGCCAGAAATGGAAATACGCTTGCGGTTCCAAGCAAAAAAACCGGGACAATCAATGGTGCTAAACCCTGTGGATATGGTGTTTAGCTATGCCAATGCTTACGATGGCCACGAGCCAGAGGCTTACGAAACTTTGTTACTAGATGTGATGGAAGGCAACGCCACATTGTTCATGCGGAACGATCAAGTAGAAGCAGCATGGGATATTATACAACCTATTTTAGATGCTTGGACTTCTAGGCCGGCTGTTGACTTCCCTAACTATGCACCCAATACATGGGGGCCAGAAGATGCTGAGGCATTGATAGCAAGGGACGGCTTCAACTGGGTAACATTGCCATTGGTGATTAAAGATGAAGAATAGAAGGGTACTAGTCATAAGTGATAAGTCGTAAGTCATAAGTAAGAAATAGTAGTAGATAAGCTGTTTTCAGTACTAATGACTTACGACTTATTACTTACCACTTATTACTTATTACTTACCACTTACCACTTATTACTTAATAAATGCAGCTGCATATTTCCGATACAAAAAAAGATTTGGTAATAGAATTTGCAAATTGGCTAGTTGTCGATATTGCCAAGGTTCTGGCTACCCAAACTCGCTGCACAATTGCACTTTCTGGGGGAAGCACGCCGATAGATTTGTTTAAGTTGCTCGTGTCCGCCGATTATATCGGCAAAATTGACTGGGAGAAAATCCATATTTTTTGGGGGGACGAGCGAGACGTTCCTTTTACCGATGACTTGAACAATGCGAAACATGCATTTGCAATACTGCTGAACCATGTGCCTATCCCTCAAAGCCAAATACATATCATGGATACCAGCCTTGGTGCAGCGGCAGCCGCCAAGCAATACGAGGAAATACTACATGCTTATTTTGACAATACCCCAAACAGCTTCGACATTGTGATGCTGGGCATGGGCGACGATGGGCATACCCTTTCGCTTTTCCCCGGCACAGTTGCCGTAATGGAAGAACACAAATGGGCTATGTCTTTTTACTTGGAAGCCCAAGAAATGAACCGCATCACCATTACAGCACCTATTACCAACAAAGCAGCAGCCATCTGTTTCCTCGCTGCAGGCAAGGGCAAAGCAGCAACATTAAAAGCCGTGCTGGAAGGCGAGTACCAACCTATGCTCTACCCTTCCCAAAAAATAAAACCTGTCAATGGCGAATTGCATTGGTTTGTAGATAAAGAAGCGGCGGCATTGTTGTAGGGGCAGAAGATTTTCTGCACCTACCGTGTTTACACCGAAATCTCTCGCCACCCAATCCTTTGCAGACTGCCAATCAACAACCAGCAAGCTACTGCTAGCAACGGGGTTAAAGCCCATAACAACCAAGGGTAGCCAAATTTAATGATAAGGTAGTGCAGCCCCACAACAATAGCGGCAACAATCAGTTGCAGCATTGTTTTTAAAAACTTGCCAGTTTGCTGCCTTGTGTTTGGCTGCATGGAAAAAGGCAAGTAATGGTTAGATAAATTCGCAAAAACCAAGAAGCAAAAAAAGTTGTTGGCAAAAGCAAACAACGCATCGTCTATCACCTCAATGCCCCATATATATAGGCTTAGCAAAAACAACAGGCAAAAAACTGGGACGAAAAATTTCAGGAACAGGCTTTTTACCATGCCACTAATTACTTCGCCCGGGTTTCGGATGGGGAGGCTATGGTAAACCCATGATGCAAGGTAGTTTTCATTCACGGCCACTAGCATCAAGCTGCTGCTAAGGGTAATCATGGGTATATAAAACAACCATAAATAGCTGCTTGTAGTGGGTAGTTCTTCCCATGTATTAGCCACGCTGCCACTGCTTTTAAAAATAAATAGAAAAAAGAAAATGCAGGCATAAGCTAGGCTGGGGTAAAACTGCATTTGAAAGCCCTTGTCCCTACCCGTTACTTTCCAAGTTAGTTGAAAACCGCTTGTTTCTGCCCCGGTACTGCACACCAAAGCCGCCAACTGCTCGCTTATTGCTTGCTTTTGCCGTTTGCCTGCTACAACAGCCCCTGTTTTTTCCTCGCCGCCTCCAGTATTTAGTGCAGATAACTTCCGGGCAAATGCAGGTGCCAAATAGGTATTCATTACCCAGAAAATGGCAATGGGCAATATGAATGCTGCGGCAATCATGCCAAGGTGCAGCGTATCAAACTGGTGGATTACAAACGCTTCCACTGTCAATGCCATCCATACAGGCGGCAGGAAATAGGCTCCTATACCAAGGTGGAATGCCAAGTGCAACTCATTAAAATTAATAAGCCGTGGCACTATTTGTAAGCCAACCGTAAACGTAATGGTCATAAAGATCTGGAAGTAGTTTACAATGTCTTTTATCCTGCTTTCGCTGCTGAACTTAATAATCAGCAAATACAAAATATAGGTAAGGAAAACAGCTAGCAAAGCGGTGAGCAACACCGTGAAAACCAATGCAATACCTGCCAAAATACCATAAACATATTTAGCAAAACCAATAGGCACTATGGCAACGGCTATGGTAAACTGCAATATGTAAATAAGTATATGCACCAGCCTAGCCATGAACAATGTTTTGCTGCTCACGGGTTTGGGCAGTATTACTTGGTTGTCGGTAGTATCAAGCAAAACGGTTGCAAAATCTGAAATCAATGCCATGGCCATCATGAACAATACATAGCTATGCAAAAATATCATGCTTAGCACTAGGCTCTTTACCACCAAAATCATCATGCCCATGTAAATGTCTATCAACACATACATCAGCAACACAAAATTTAGGTTGTTGGCGTTTTCCTTTTTTTGCTGACGTTGCTTCCATTGCATGTGCACGCGCCGCTTGTCCATGATGAGCTTGGTTTCCACAATAGCCATCATTCGTTCATAGTCTATGCCTTGCCTATTGATTAGTCCCTTAAACAAAGCAACCAGTTTTAATAGTAGTTTATCCATAGATTATATATAATTTGAATAACTTTTTGCCTATTGCCCCTTTGCCTTAATTGTTCAATATATCGAAGAAGTCATGGGCTGTGATTGCGTAAGTATTATTGCCCGTAAGGGCGGTAAAAATGTTTTCCAAGCTGTTTTCGTGTGCGTTTGCTCGTAGGCTTTCAAAAGTACCATCTGCTATTACCTCTCCTTGATTAATAATCACGATTCTGTCGCTTATTTTTTCTACCACGTCCATGATATGCGACGAATAAAAAATGGTTTTGCCCGCTTGCTTTAACTGTGACAAAATTTCTTTGATCAATATCACTGCATTTGCATCCAGCCCGCTCAGTGGTTCGTCCAGGAAAATAATCTCGGGGTTATGTATCAGGCCAGAAATCAATAACACTTTTTGCTTCATGCCCTTGCTAAAGCCATTCATCCGCTGGTCGGCCTTATCGTCCAACTGGAAAAGTTTTAGCAAGTCCATCCCCTTTTTATAAATATTATTTGCGTCAAGCTGGTACAGCCTGCCCACAAAATGCAAGTATTCGTTGGGCGTAAGTACTTCGTACAAAGCCGCCTGCTCGGGAATATAACCAATACGTTGCTTAATGTCAATGGCATTTTTCCTTACATCCATGCCCAAAACGGTGGCATTGCCTTCAAACTCACTGATGATGCCAGTCAATATTTTAATAGTGGTGCTTTTGCCGGCACCGTTGGGGCCTATGTACCCAATAATTTCCCCTGCGGCAAAGGCTAAATCAATGCCCTTTAATACATAAGTGCCATTGTATTGTTTTTTTACTTGCGATAGCTGGATGATGCTCATAATAAATCTTTGTCAGGGCTTTGAAATGATATTTGATACTAAATTTTTTTGTAAAGCTACCAAACATGAAACAGATTCAATAAGCAGCAAACTACAAATATTGATTATGGATATGCAGGTCAAGGTTCTTTCATATTAAAGTATTCAATCATTGGCATCATTCAAATCATTTTATCATCGGTATAATAATGCTATTTTTGATTGCAGAACAGCTATATGGATAACACAGGACAAGAAAAAATACCCCCCTTAGATTCAGTCTCTTTTTTGCAAGGCCCCCAGCCAAGGATGCACGAGCTAGGCTTTGCATGGGATATTTTTAAACAATTTATAAAAGCATTCAGGGTGCTGCATTTTATTGGCCCCTGTATCACCGTGTTTGGCAGCGCACGTTTCAAGGAAACAGAGCCTTATTACCAAGTTGCCATGTCATTTGGCAAACGCATTGCGCAGCTAGGCTTTACCACCATGACAGGCGGGGGCCCAGGCGTGATGGAGGCTGCCAACCGAGGAGCTTTTGAGGCAGGGGGCAAGTCAGTAGGATGCAATATAAAACTGCCGTTTGAGCAAAAGCCAAACCCTTATGTGCAAACTACCTTCGAGTTCAACTATTTTTTTGTGCGGAAGGTATTAATGGTAAAATATTCCTACGCATTCATTATTTTGCCGGGAGGCTTTGGCACCATGGACGAATTGTTTGAGATACTTACATTAATACAAACCACTACCGTAAAAAATTTCCCAGTAGTGCTGTATGGCAAAAGCTACTATCAGCCATTGATGGATTTGATAGGGGAAATGATAGTGGCAGGCACTATTTCGCAGAAAGACCTTGGCTTGATATTATTAACCGATGATGTAGAGGAAGGGGTGCAGCATATCCAGCAATACATCACAACAAACTATACTAAAAAGCCTCGGAAACGGTTTTGGTGGTTGTTTGAAAGTAAATAAAATACAACTACATTATGTATATAAAAAAATTATACCACACCAACAAATGGTGGTTTGGCCTTATCATGTGTTTTGTGCTGGTGCAAATGGTGATGGATGCAAAGCAAGGTGCCGCCATATCGCCTGTTTACCACTATCTTATGTTCTCAGACTCTACGCCGCTTGAAAAGAAATATACTGTTGCCGAAATAACCGTGAATGGGCAACTGCTGCAAACCCAACATTTTTCGCCCTATATGTGGGATAAAATTGACCTTTCGGCAGAAATGTACCAAAGCGAAAAAGCATTGAATTCCCGTATTTGGAACAAGGACATAAAGCGGCTGCTGCATTTTAAAGACTCAACCAAGTATGTCAATCATATTAGCCCTGAGCAATTTAACAATTGGTACAAAAGCTACTTGCAAACCATCCTGCACAAAAAGGTTGACAGTTTTTCAGTTGTGTTTGCCGATTACCGTTTCGATGGCAATTCATTAACCAAAATAACTAACTAATACCATCCACCCCATGGCCAACGTTTTTTCTTTGCCCCTCTCCTTTGGAGAGGGGTTGGGGTGAGGTCTAAATAAGCACACAAAAAAACATCCATCCCATGGCAAAAAATGACAGGAGGCTTACCATTACCATCTTATACTGCATTGTTTTTTATGGCTTGATGTTGTATAAATATGCCAATGGCATGTTGCTGACACAAATAAACCCTGCATTCTTTTATTCAAGGGAAGATATTTTTACTTGGGCTTTTATGCAGCTGGGGCTACACCAATGGCTGCTAAACAATACTGCCGGCTGCGTTTTAATGGATATTTTATTTTACTCCGCACCAGCTATTTATTTGCTCCATTTCCGCTATACCAACCGCACGGCATACCTCACTGCATTGTACATGCTTGTTGTAAATTGGGCTTATGTGCAGTGCTACACCCTTTACCCATCCAATTGCATCGAGGGGCATACGCCTTGGCTATTGTTCCCCTGCCTTTTTATGGCGAGGAAAGAAGCAACTTTTAATATTTTACTGGACGGGCTACGGTATTTTTTCCTATTCTTTTTTGCCTCTGCTGGCTTGTGGAAAATTAGGCATGGCAGTGTATTTTATGCTGGCCAAATGAGCGGCATCTTGCTGGGACATCATATACAATTATTGACCAACTCGCCGGAATACTGGCAATCAAAATTTATTTTGTGGCTGGTAAAGCACCAACTGATTGCTTATAGTTTATATGTAGGCGCCACATTGATGGAACTGTTTTATTTAATAGGCTTTTTTACCAAAAAATACGACATCCTGTTAATCTGTATCTTCCTTGTGTTCTTGGTAATGGATCATTTTATCATGTGGATACCTTATTACGAAGTAATGCCTTTTTTGCTCACGCTTTATCCCGGCACTAGGGTGCATACAATTCGATGGGCTACACCCATCGCTAGTCGATAACGCCCCTGCGTGGTTTTGTGGGCGAAACTTATCGCAAAAGTCCTTCTAGTTCCATTTTGCAAAAGAAAACTGCTATCTAATTTCTTGGGGGCATAAAAGTCTCCCTACAAGCAACTGGTGTTTAGCTAAAAACAATCAATTTGTATAAAAAATTAGTGCTATTCGTGCATAAGTGGCTAATTAGTTGTTAGGAGTTTTTCGCTTGGGCTACCTTTTTTAATTTGTCCTGAAACTTGCCCTAATTTATAAAAACCTTATCTTTGTTGTATAAATGCACCTGATACAAAGCATTTACAAAGCTAGTGTCCCGGCAGCAGTATCGTAGTTCTTTTTTTGCTAATATTAAAATAGTAGTTTTTGAAAATTGGGGTATTATAATTGATTATCAATAAATTATCACTTTACTATCATAAAACTATTATTCTACTATCATTTTGGTATCACTTTGTGATAGTAAAATGATACAAAATGATAGTTTTTTTTCTACTAAAAATTCGCTAATGTTATTGATAATCAATAGATTGCAAAAGAAGTGAGGGGTTTTAAAAAAAAATAAGAAGCTGCAAAAAGCCCCAAAATTGGTAAAACTGAAACTATCTTAATAAAAGAACCGGCAAAAATAATAGTATAAAAATTGTATAAGTGTTCTCGTTTCACACTCCACCTGCTTACTCCCTCTCCAGTGCAAGAATTTGTCGCTACCTTTCTAGATAAGTGGGGCCGGATGGGAGGAGGCTTGTGTTAGGGTGTTTTTTTTTACTAAAAAGCAAAAAACTTTTATGCACCCAATTTCTCCGATCAGCCCAACGTTTCCGTATATTTACTTAAACGCAGATTTCAACTGCAAAATCTGGGTTAAATACATATAAGGTTCTTCCTTTGTGCTTCTATCAGAAAAAACTTTGCGTGCTTTGTGGTTAAACTTCAGCTTACCTTCAATTATAAACTTTTAATGGATGGATATTAAAATTGGCAACTACAACTTACTAAAGGTATTGCGCATCATGGAATTTGGCGTGTACATGGACGATGGCGGCAAGGGCATATTGCTACCCACCCGCTGGGTGCCAGCAAACACAAAAATTGGGAATGAAATAGAAGTGTTTATTGGGCACGACAATGAGGACAGGCTGATTGCCACCACGTTAAAGTCGAAAGCCGTGGTGGGCGACATTGCTTTTTTAAAAGTGCGTACTGTTACCCCCATCGGCGCATTCTTGGATATGGGGCTGATGAAAGACCTGTTTGTGCCACGCTCGCAACAGATAAGCGAAATGGCCGTGGGCAATGCCTATTTTGTGCAAGTGTATATAGATGAGCGCACCAACCGCCTAGCGGGAACAGAACGCTTTGAAGCAAGGCTACAAAACGAGCCATTAACAGTAACTGAACTGGAAGAAGTAAGCTTACAGGTTTACCGCAAAACAGAAATAGGCTATGCTGTTATTGTAAACAACGCACACCTTGGGTTGATACACCTGAATGAAGTGTACCGCCCTATTGCCGTTGGCGATACTTACAAAGGGTACATTAAAAAAATACACCCTGATACCCATAAGCTAGATGTGGTGCTGGGCAAGCCCGGCAACCAAAGGGTAGAAAGCGAAACAGAAAAAATACTGCGCCTGCTGCAAGAAAGCAAAGGCAAATTGCCCTACAATGACAAAACCAACCCCGAAACCATCTATGCTGTTTTTGGCATGAGCAAAAAAACATTCAAAATGGCACTGGGCAATTTGTACAAGCAAAAGAAAATACAATTTACGGACGAGGGGGTGGCGTTAGTAAATTAGGCAATTGGGGATAATGTTATAATGTTGTAGGCATGACATATCGGTTGAACCAGGAAATTTTTTTGCGAGCCAAGTGTCGTAAGCAATATAATATCGATGATACTTTGCTCGCTAGCAGCAACCATTTTAACACTCAAATATTTAACTAAGCATGTGCAAAGTATATTTTATTTTTCTGTTTTCTCTTTTTACTAGTGCTATTATTGGACAGAAAAAATACATTATAGATGATAGTTACATTAAAAACTTAACTAGAATAACCAAATTTTATGAAGATAAAAAATTTATAGATTGTGCTTTATCTTTAGACACATTACTAGATAACGCAAAAGGAAGAGGATGGATGCAAGACCGATACAGTGCATCATGTGCGTGGGCTTTAGCAGGAAACAGCAAAAAAGCTTTCTCATATCTTAAACAATCAGTGATAGTAGATAAGTATGCGAACCTAGATGTAATTATTCGTGATTCGGATTTAGTTACTCTTCATACAGATAGGCAATGGCAACCGTTAATTGACATTGTTAAAATAAATAAACAAAAGGGGGACTCCAAAATTAATAAAGAACTAATTATTGAACTTGATACAATTGAAAATCAAGACCAAACAGATAGACATGAACTTATAGATGCTCAAAAAAAATATGGGTGGGATTGGGCTTCTACACCGATAGATTCAATGAATAAAATTCTAAAAGTTCGAGATTCAATACGGGTAAATAAAATTAAAACCATTTTAGACAAATATGGATGGCTTGGGAGAGATGTAATTGGAGACAAAGGGTCTAATACACTTTGGTTAATCATTCAACATGCTGATTCTTTGACCCAGGTAACATATTTACCCAAACTCAAAAATGCGGTAAAAAAAGGGAACGCAGAAGCTTATCAACTAGCTATGTTAATAGACAGAATCTTTGAAACTCAAAGAAAAAAACAAATTTATGGTTCCCAAGTTGCAATATCAGGTAAAGAATTTTATCCAATAAAAGATGAAATAAATGTAAATAAAAGACGTTATAAAGTTGCGTTAAAACCTCTTGAAGAATACGCTAGGGATTTTGGATTTGTTTATCAATTGCCAATAAAACGGGTACACAAATAATAGCTGTTTGCTTTGTGAGGCTTATAGCCTCGTAGCCCCATGCTCTTACTTATAGCAACAAAAAACATCAATACAAATACCCCTACAAGACATCTAATGAAAGAACAGCATTTTTAGTAATAAAATAATAATATTCCAAACCCAATAATTAGGTCATTATATTTTATATTTACTACCTAAATCAAAAAAAATGACAACAGCAGAAGTAGCTACTAAATTGGTTGAACTTTGTCGCCAAGGAAAAATTGACGAAGTACAAGAAACCTTATATGCCCAGGATGCGCAAAGCATTGAGGCAAACGAGATGATGGGCCCAAAAGTGGTAACAGGCTTGGAAGCCATCAAAGCAAAATCGATAGCGTTTCAAGCAGGCGTGGAGGAATTTCACAGTGCCACCATTTCGGACCCTATCGTGGCAGGAAACAGTTTTGCCATTACATGGGCTATGGATGCCACCTTTAAAGGGCGTGGAAGGATGACCATTGAGGAAGTATGTACTTACCAAGTAAAAGACGGTAAAATAACGTTGGAACAATTCTTTTACTAATTCTTGGTACACCTAAAGGCAGGCAAGCCCAAGAATGGTTTAACCAATTGTTCTTGGGCTTATTTTATTTACTTTAGCGTTAAAGCCTTATCTTACTATTTTTTGCTTAAGTCCTTTGTGGCAAAAAAACCTACCCAATTAATTACCTTATCTCCTCACACAACTCCACCATTACCCCATTCGTACCCTTAGGGTGTAAAAAGCAAACCAGCTTATTATCAGCTCCTTTTTTGGGTTCAGGGTTTAATAAGGTAAAGCCTGCTGCTTCCAAGCGTTTCATTTCAGCCCTTATATCATCTACCAAAAAGGCAATATGGTGCATCCCCTCGCCTTTTTTGTCAATGTATTTGGCTATTACACCATCTAGGGTGGTGCTTTGTAGCAATTCTATTTTGGTTTCCCCCTGCTGAAAAAAAGCAGTGGCCACTTGCTCGCTGCTTACCTCCTCTGTCTTGTAGCAAGGCGTGTTTAAAATGGTCTCAAACAAGGGTATTGAAACAGCAAAATCTTTCACGGCAATGCCAATATGTTCTATCTTGTTCATGGGATTGTTTAATAAGCAATGTAGATAAGCTACTATGGTATCTTTAAACCCAAGCTAATTGCGGATGAATGAACCTTTTTGCACTATTCTTTGCTTCCTTCAAGTGAAACGTTTTACTTAAAAATGATAGCACTTTGCCGTTTCTTTGCGCCAAACCTTTGTGCCCTTTGCGGTTAAGATTACTCAACCTTTATAGGGTTCCAAACCCTATAAAGGTTTGCCAGCCAGAGATTACGATATATGAAAAATTCAACCTTATATACACCAACTTGAAAAAAACTAAACCCTTTGTAGTAAATTTGTGTTGTATTTGTATAAATTACAATCAAATTTATGTTGAAATTTCCTATTTATTTAGATAATAATGCCACAACCCCAATGGATCCTAGGGTGTTGGAAGCGATGATCCCGTATTTCACCGAGCATTTTGGCAATGCCGCCAGCCGCAACCACCCTTTTGGCTGGGAAGCCGAGGAAGCGGTTGACTATGCCCGTGAGCAAGTAGCTGCTTTGATTGGTGCAGACCCTAAAGAAATTATTTTTACTAGTGGCGCTACCGAGGGCGATAACCTAGGCATTAAAGGCGTGTATGAAATGTATGCCAGCAAAGGCAACCATATCATCACCGCTACTACCGAACACAAAGCAGTTTTAGATACTTGCAAACACATTGAAAAACTAGGTGGCGAAGTAACCTACCTGCAAGTAAAAGAAGATGGCTTGATAGATTTAGCTGAATTGGAAGCGGCTATCCGCCCAACGACTATATTGGTTTCTATCATGTATGCCAATAATGAAATTGGCGTAGTACAGCCTGTAAGAGAAATTGCTGCTATCGCTAAAAAACATGGGGTACTGTTCTTTACAGATGGGGTACAAGCTGTAGGAAAAATACCTGTAGATGTAATAAAAGATGGTATTGATATAATGGCTTTTACCGCACACAAAATGTATGGCCCTAAAGGAATAGGTGCATTGTATGTTCGTCGTAAAAACCCACGTGTAAAAGTTACTGCCCAAATGGACGGTGGCGGCCATGAAAGGGGTATGCGAAGCGGCACCTTGAACGTGCCAGGCATAGTAGGTTTTGGCAAAGCTTGTGAGCTTGCCCGCCTAGAAATGGCAGCCGATGCTGAAAGGCTTAGCAAATTGCGTGACAAGCTAGAAAATGCTTTGTTGCAAATAGAAGAATCGTATGTAAACGGCAACCGTGAACACCGTTTGCCGCATGTGGCCAATATTTCTTTCAAGCACGTAGAAGGAGAAGGTTTGTTGATGGGCTTCAACAAAAATATTGCCCTTAGTTCTGGCTCTGCTTGTACATCAGCTTCTTTGGAGCCTAGTTATGTATTGAAAGCATTAGGCTTGGGTGACGATTTGGCACACAGTTCATTACGTTTTGGCCTAGGTCGTTTTACTACAGAAGAACAAATTGATTATACAATCGAACAAATCAGCAATACGGTACACAAGCTTAGGGATATGAGTCCGCTATGGGAAATGTACAAGGAAGGCATTGATTTGAACAGTATAGAATGGGCGCACCATTAATTTGTTTTGAGTTTTGTGTTTTAAGTTTTATGTTATAGAAAGAAACTTAAAATATAAAAACTAAAACTATAATACTTGCGGTACAAATTTTGATGTAGTATCAATGAATGCAACACAAAACTTAAAACTTAAAATTTAAAACTTAAAGAAATGGCATACTCAGAAAAAGTAATCGATCATTATAGCAACCCAAAGAATGTGGGTACTTTAGATAAAGGCAGCAAAAGTGTAGGTACAGGATTAGTAGGCGCACCAGAATGTGGTGACGTAATGCGTTTGCAAATTCAAGTTGATGATTCAACTGGAATGATTACAGATGCTAAATTTAAAACCTTTGGTTGTGGTTCTGCAATTGCTTCTTCCTCTTTGGCCACAGAATGGTTAAAGGGTAAAACGATTGACCAAGCAATGGCTATTGACAATATGGATTTGGTAGAAGAATTGAACCTTCCTCCAGTAAAAATCCACTGCTCTGTATTGGCAGAAGATGCTATTAAAGCAGCTATCAATGACTACCGTGTAAAAAACGGTTTGGAAGAGTTGGTGTTTGAAGAAAAGGGGGTTCACTAGGAATTATTTTAAGTGTTGAGTTTTGTGTTTTAAATTATTTCAAAACACAAAACACAAAACACAAAACTTAAAACTTAAAACAAAAGAAGATGGTAGCAACAGATAATGCAATATATGTAAGCGACAAAGCAAAAGCCAAGGTTGTAAAACTGATGGAAGATGCTGGGGTGGCTGGGGATTCGAGCTATTTTTTGCGGGTAGGCGTTGTAGGTGGAGGTTGTAGCGGTTTAAGCTACAAACTAGACTTTGACAATGAAACGAAACCAATGGATCAAGTGTTTGAAGACAATGGGGTGAAAGTGGTTACCGATTTAAAAAGTTTTTTATATTTGGTAAACACGGAACTAGATTTTAGCGATGGGCTAAATGGCAAGGGCTTTCACTTCAACAACCCTAATGCCAGTAGGAGTTGTGGCTGTGGCGATAGTTTTGCTGTTTAATTAACAATTTATACTGTATTTTGAGGCTGTTTCTTGCGAGGGACAGCCTCTTTTTTTGCCTCTTATATTAACTTACCTTTTAGCAGTTGAGTTTTAGGTAATTTGCATTTACATTTGTTTGCAACACCATCGTGCATTTCTAATTTATAAATACATTGCCGGTACACCGGGTTTTTTTATGCAAAAAAAAATATACTTACAATACATACTATCCTCGCTGCTTTTTGCATCCCAATTGTTTGTACTCTGCAATGTAGATGCCCAGCAATCGCCTTATGACGATGCCCCAAAACCCAAGAAAGACCCGGGGGGCGTGATAAGGAAATTGACTGACTGTGGGCTGCCAGAAGGCATGGTACGGCGCATGAGGAAGCTAAACAAAGCCGAAATGGACTCGATAGGCGGGGAAGACTATCATGAAAATGTTGCGGAAGACGGGGATGAGTATGTGGTAAAAACAATGCTTCGTTTTGTTGACGGCCGCATAATAGGGTTTGTAAAAAAAGTACCCATGATGCAGTCAAATAGGGGCAATTATTATCAGGTGCAGATTGATATACCTATTGAATGGTGTGGGTTCGATAGCCTGCACCAGGAGCATTGCGTAAAATCGATTGAAGAAATGAAAGAGTTAGATTCTTTAATTAAAGCAAGGGACTGGCACCAGAAGCTTTCTACTGAAGAAATGGCATCTAATTCCGTGCTGGGCGATTTGCACCTGATACAAAAAGGAAGCAAGAAAAAAAAGAAAGCTGCTGCTGAGGCGGCACTAAACGATAGCACCATTTCAGCAATTACAAAAGGCTTGACAGGCGAAGACAGCGTTAATGCTGTGAGAAGTTATAAGATGTTGCTGGCAAAAGATAAAAAAGTGGGTGGCCAGCCATCTGATAGCACTATTTCCTTGCTTACAAGGGGGCTTACTGGTATAGATAGCCTGAATGCGGTGGAGAATATTAAAGCCATGGCAAGCAAAGGGAAAAAATCAAGCAAAAAAGAGAGCAGGGCCAAGGCAAAGAAGGGCGAGCAAATAGTATTGCTATCAGACTCTACAGCAACAGCAGAGAAACCAGCCATACCAGCGGCATTGGCAGACAATAAAAAAGACAAGAAGAAAAAGAAAAAAGGCGAGCAAGTTGCATTGCTTGCAGATAGCACTACATCAGGTACTGAAAACCCAGTACCACCACCTCCTCCTGTAGTTGAAAGCAAAAAAGACAAGAAGAAAAAGAAAAAAAATGAAGAGGTAGTAATACTGCCAGTAGATGTACCAGCGGATAAACCAGCTGTGCCTGTCGTGCCGCCTACTTTTAATAACCCGCATGAAAATAGCAATTCGGCAGCTGCACAAAAAGCTACTTTGGCAGATACCACAGCTAAAACGATTGTAGTATCACCTGCTGTTGTGCCATCTGCTCCAATAGTTGAAAGCAAGAAGGATAAAAAGAAGAAAAAAGACACTAAAAAAGCGGAGGAGGTAATTCCGTTGGAGGCAGATAAACCAGCTGTTGTTAGCCAGCCCATAATAGACACTGGCAGCAGTGCAAAACCAGTGGTGCCAGTAGAAAACAGGCAGCTTCCTGCAAGGCAAAGGATAGCTGTGCGTGCTGCGCCTGTAAGCGATTCGTCAAGTTCTCCAAAAGCAGATGTACAGAAAAAAGCACCCGATACCGTTGCTGCCCCTTTAAAAGATTCTGTTAGCACAGTGCCGCCCAAGCCAAACCTTGCACCGGAAAGCATGGTCGAGCCAGTAAAAAAACAGATAGACCAGCCAGTCGACTTGCCAGACAATACCAACATAGCATCGGTTTTACCACAAGTGGAAAATAAAAAAAGCAAGAAAAATGGAAAGCAAGAAGTTGTGAAATCAGTGGCAGCAGACAATGCCACATTAGCAAAATCAATAGTTTTGCCTTCGGATAGTTTAAAAATAGAGGTTAAAAAGTATTAAGCACCTTGGGGGAAGTAAGCATGTATCGGATTGTATATTGTTTTTTTTATTTACTTTCTTTAATGCCATGGTTTATTATTCATTTAATAAGCACTTGTATTTATTGGGTTGTCTATCATTGTTTTGGCTACAGGAAAGAAGTTGTAATGGGCAACTTGCTGATTGCTTTCCCAGAAAAAACAGAAAAAGAAAGGGTGTCTATTGCCAAAGAGTCTTACAAGCAAATGATAGATACTTTCCTAGAAACGATTAAACTGCTTTCTATTTCAAAAACAGCGTTAAATAAGCGTTTCCAATGTAACTATGAAGTCATAAATACGTTGTACGATAGTGGCAGGAACGTGCAGTTGCACGGCGGGCATTTTTTTAACTGGGAGTTTGTGAACCTTGCCTATAGCTGCAACCTGCGTTACCCATTCATGGGTATGTATTTGCCATTGAGCAATAAGATAGTTGATAAAATAATGTATGACATGAGGGCCAGATTTGGCAGTATACTTATCTCCGCATTTAATTTTAACCGAACATTCTTGAAACATTCAAAAGGGCGCTATGTGTTGACGTTGGGGGGGGATCAAAATGCAAGCAATATGCACCATGCTTACTGGATACCTTTCTTTGGCAAAATGGCACCTTTTGTTACTGGTCCAGAAAGGCTGGCAACAGCAAAGGATACGGTTGTTTTTTTTGTTAATTGCTACAGGGTAAAAAGGGGTTATTACAAGTCAGAATTGGTTGAATATACCAGCGAGCCTACAAAGTTGCCCCCTGGAGCCATCACAATTGCTTTCCGTGATTTTTTAGAAAAGCAGATAAGGCTCCGCCCATCCAATTATTTATGGACACACCGCCGATGGAAACACGAATATAAACCAGAGGAATATAAAAACATGACATTGGAAGGGTAATAGTTTGAAGGGTTATATGGAGGGCGTTTTGTGAATAGAGCCTATGTTTTTTGTGCATTTTATAAGAAAAACATAATTATTGTTTTCTTTGCAATAGAATGAAACTAAATATAAAAATTGGTACTAAATTTGAAAAGATTTAAATAAATAAAAATTATGAAAACAATATTGAGCGTGCTTTTTTTGCTGGTGTGCTTTATTGTAAATGCACAAAACGGAGGGGAAAGAAATGGCCTAGCACCTGACCAAAACCCCAATTATATGCAAAGCCAGGCTAAGTATATGCGGGTGAAAGATTCGCTAATTGGCACTGAAAACACAACGGCACAGCAAACCTACAAGGCTTATGACTGGTACCAGGAAAAAATAGACAACCGCAATGCCCGCCAGGAATTGAGAAGGGAGATACGCCTTGCCAATGCGTACAATTATAATAACTATAACGATGGGTATTATAATAATTACAATAATGGCTACTATAACAATTATAACAGCTATGGCGGTTATTATGGTTACCAAAACAATTGGTACAATGTGGTGCCGCATGTAGGGTACAGGACTGGCAACTGGCGGTTTTGGTATTAAAATAAACATCTTTTTTGGCTGACGCTTATATTTTAATTAAACAATAAAAATGAAAATTAATTTCCCCCTCGCAGCAAGTATAATCCTTTGTTTAGCCATTAACTCGTGCGCCAATAGGAAAGTAACAAGGGTAGATCCGTCTGAACAGATAGACCTTAGCGGTAGTTGGAACAATACCGACAGCAGGATGGTTTCTGACGAAATGGTAAACCAAATACTAGGCGACAGGTGGCTGAATGACCACACTGCTGCAAAAGGCAAAAAACCCGTGGTGATTGTAGGCCTCGTAACCAACAAAAGCCATGAGCATATAGAAGCCGAGCCTTTTATTAATGACTTGGAAAGGGCTTGCCTAAAATCGAGTAGGATAGGCCTTGTGCAAAGCGGCAAGAAAAGGGAAGAACTAAGGGCTGAAAAAGCAGACCAGCAAACCAACGCATCGCAAAGCAGCCTAAAAAAGTTTGGGCTAGAAAATGGTGCCGATTATATTTTGCAGGGTTCTATCAATTCTATTGTGGATGCATATAAGAAGCAGAAAGCGGTTACTTACCAAGTAAACCTTGAATTGACAAATATTGAAACCAACGAGATAGTTTGGGTAGGCGACAAAAAAATATCTAAGTACATTAAAAACTAAGTCAATATTGATTTGAACCTGCATATACATGAACATATATATCATAGTAAAACGGGCATTGGTAGTTTGTCTATTAATGCCCGTTTTATTTTCCTGTAGCACTTACAATACCAAATTGGCTGCCTATTACGGGCAGGTAAGGGGGGGCAATTATGCCAAGGCACTACATGAATTGGACAACAGTAGATTCATGAACCAAAAGCGGAACGACCTGCTATACTATTTTGAAAAGGGGAAGCTATTCCATTTAACACACCAATACGATAGCAGCAACCTTTACTTTAACCTTGCAGATAAGTTTATAGACGAAGCCCATAAAACCGTAGGTGATGTTGCAGTGGGTAATTTAATAAACCCAATGGTACAAGCTTATAGAGGGGAAGATTTTGAATCTTTCCTAATACACTACTACAAGGCTTTAAATTATTATTACCTTGGTAAAATAGACGATGCAGTGGTAGAAGCCCGCCGTATATCGCTCACTAACAATGCCCAAACAGATAAGTTTAGCAACAAAGCTACCCGGTACAGCAAAGATGCTTTTATGCTAAACATGCAGGGCATTCTGTATGAACTAAGCGGCGATATAAACAATGCCTTTATTTCGTATAGGAATGCAGTCGATGCCTACACGGCAAGCGGTGGCACTTACTATGGCGTGGATATGCCCCTGCAACTAAAGAAAGATGTAATAAAAACATCCCTTTCATTAGGCTTTACTGACGAGGCTGCAAGGTATAAGCAACAATTTAATTTGGCTAACAACGATATTGCAGACACTGCTAGTGGCAGCCTTGTGGTTTTTATAGAGCAAGGCTGGGCCCCAGAAAAAAGGGAGCAAGATTTTTTCTTGGCCAATAATGGCAACGGAATTTCTAACTTTTATTACCTAGACGAAGGAGGCAATACCGTGCAAGTTCCTTTTGATGTGAGCTATTACAAAACAATCCACCCACAAGATGTTTCAGCTTCCGATTTCAGGACATTCAGGGTGGCTATGCCTTATTATAGCCCTATAACCTTATCTTCTCCAAAAGCTACTGTTGTGGTTAATGGCACAACGTACCCAACCGAAATGGCTGAAAACATTAACAGCCTTGCTGTGAATATTTTAAAAGAAAGGCGGTTTAAAGAGATAGCAGACGCCATTGCTCGGCAGATTGTAAAAAAACTAGCTGAAAAGGGCGTTGAAGCTGGGGCAAGGGAGATAGCCAAGAACAACTCAAACGAAAAAGACCAAACCAAGAAAAACCAAGATGCCGAAACTGCTGGTGCAGTAGCAGGATTGCTGGTAAACTTGCTGAACACAGCCACCGAAAAAGCCGATACCCGGAACTGGCAAAGCCTGCCAGCTTTTATTACCTACACACGTATCCCATTGCAAAAAGGGCAAAACAACATTACCCTTAGCAGCGGGGGCTTGCAAAAAACGATTACTATCAATAGCAATGGTGGCTTACAATTGTATAATTGGTGCGTGGGGAGGTGAGGTATTAATGTGCCTCCAACCAATTTTCCCCAACGCCTACTTCTGCTTCCACGGGTACATCATTTGGTAGAATAAGGGCTGTTTTCATGTTCTCCAAAATTAATGGTTTTAATATGTCCACTTCTTCTTTCAAGGCATCAAATACCAATTCGTCATGCACCTGCAAAATCATTTTCGATTGCAGTTTTTGTTCTTTTATGGCGGCATGAATTTTTATCATGGCCAGTTTTATCATGTCGGCAGCAGTACCTTGTATGGGGCTGTTCACTGCATTGCGTTCTGCATAGCCCCTAACGGTGAAGTTACTAGAGGTAATATCCCTTAGCCAGCGTTTCCTGCCTAAAAGGGTTTTTACATAGCCATGCTCCTGCGCAAAGTTGATGGTGTCTGCCATATAGGTGGTAATGCCCACAAATTCCTTTTTGTAGTTGTCTATTATTTCCTTTGCCTCAGTGCGGCTTATGCCTAGGTTGTCTGCCAGCCCAAAAGCCCCCTGCCCATAGATAATGCCAAAGTTTACGCTTTTGGCTTTGTAGCGTTGTTCTTTGGTTACTTCTGCCTCGTCTATGCCATATACTTTTGCAGCCGTTGCCGTATGTATGTCTTTGCCCAGCCTGAATGCCTCGCACATATTGGGGTCGCCACTAATGGCGGCCACTATGCGTAGTTCTATCTGGGAATAATCAGCACTTACCAAAATGTGGTTACTATCTCTTGGTATAAAGGCTTTCCTTATTTCCCTGCCCCGTTCTGAACGGATGGGTATGTTTTGCAAGTTGGGGTTGTTGCTGCTAAGCCTGCCTGTTACAGCCACTGCCTGTGCATAGCTGGTGTGTACCCTGCCCGTTTTGCTGTTAATCATCAGGGGAAGGGCATCTATATAAGTACTTTTTAGTTTGGTCAATTGTCTAAAGCCCAAAATATCCGCTACTATCTTGTGCTGGTGCGATAGTTTCATCAACACGTCTTCGCCAGTGGCATATTGTCCTGTTTTTGTTTTCTTGGCTTTGGGGTCTAATTTTAATTTATCGAACAATACCTCGCCTAATTGCTTTGGCGAAGCCAAGTTAAAACGAACGCCAGCTTGGTTATATACATTTTCCTCAAATATTTTTGCCTCCCTTTCCAGTTCTACGCTATAGTCCTTCAAAAATGGCATGTCAATCCGCACGCCTTCAAACTCCATGTCCGTAAGCACTTTTACCAATGGGTTCTCGGCTTTTTCCAATACCTCGCCCACTTCTTTTTCTGCTACAAGTGGCTCGAAAGTATGTTTTAGCTGGAGGGTAATGTCGGCATCCTCGGCGGCGTATTCTTTTATCTTTTCTATCTCTATGTCACGCATGGTAAACTGCACTTGCCCTTTTACCTTTTTGCCAATCAGTTCCGCTATATGTACTGGTTCATAATGCAGGTATTGGCTACTAAGCAAGTCCATGCTGCGGCGGCCTTCTGGCTCTATCACATAATGGGCAAGCATGGTGTCGTACAAATTGCCTTTCAACTCAAAGCCGTACCATTTCAGCATCAGTAGGTCGTACTTTATGTTTTGCCCTACCCAAATAATATTTTCATTGTCAAACAAAGGTTTTAATTGTGTAAGTATACCTAATACGCCTTCTTTCTCCGCAGGGCAGGGGACGTAATAGCCCTCGCCTTTGACTACAGAAAAACTAAGGCCTACCAATTCTGCTTCGTTTGCATCGATATGAGTAGTTTCGGTATCAAAACATATTTCGGAGTAGGATTGCAGTTCACCAATAAGCCCACTAATTTTATTGGCAGTATCTATTACTTCGTACTGGTGCGGCGTGGTGTGGATAGTAGCCATCGCACCCACGTCCCCTAAAGGGGGGATTGAAAGCGCAGCACCACTCGCAATTTCTTCATTAATGATGGATGGCGCTTCTTGTTCAAATATACTCCCAAACAAACCGACACCGCCTGAACTTGACGCAGCGACAGAAGCCCCTCCTTGCGAGGGGGCTGGGGGAGCATCAAACAAAGAACCTTGGTTGGTAGCTGCTTTGCTTGTGCTGCTTTTCTTGTTGGGCGAAAGGTTGAGGGGAGCTGCCACAGGCGGCGGTATGGCGTTCAAACCTAGCCGTTGTGCCATTGTCCTGAATTCCAATTCTGCAAAAATTTCCTGCAGGGCTTCCTTGTTCCATTCTTTCAGTTTATATTCTTCCTCGTGAAATGCTACTGGCACATTGGTAATAATGGTGGCCAGTTTTTTGCTCATGATGGCATTTTCCTTGCCAGCCCTTATTTTTTCGCCCAATGCACCTTTTATGGTTTCTGCGTTGGCCAGCACGCCTTCCAGTGTATCGTATTCTTTTAGCAGCTTGGCTGCTGTTTTTTCGCCCACGCCTGCAATGCCGGGTATATTGTCAACCGCATCGCCCATCAACCCCAAAATGTCTATTACTTGATCCACCCGGTCTATGTTCCATTTGGCACAAACTTCTGCTGGGCCCATAATTTCCACGTCGCCGCCTTGGTAGCCGGGCTTGTAAATGTTAATGCCATCCCTTACCAGTTGGCCATAATCTTTGTCGGGCGTTACCATAAATACTTCGTAGCCAGCATCATGTGCCTCCCATGCCAAGGTGCCTATCACATCATCTGCCTCATAGCCAGTAACGCCTACAACGGGTATGTTGAACGCTTCCACCAGCCTTTTGATGTCTGGTATGGCAAGTATCAGGTCTTCCGGGGCATCTTGGCGGTTGGCTTTATAGTCGGCAAAGTCGGTATGGCGTTCTGTTGGGCCCTCCATGTCGAAGCATACGGCCAGGTGGCTAGGCTTTTCTTTGTTCATCAAGTCAATCAAGGTATTGGTAAAGCCAAACTGGGCATTGGTGTTGCGGCCCTTGCTGGTAATACGGGGGTTGCGTATCAATGCGTAGTAGGCTCGGAAAATAAGGGCAAAGGCATCAAGCAGGAACAATTTCTTTTGCATGAAGCTAAGGTAAGGATTGAGGGTGTAAGCCGGAGCATTTTTTTATTAAAGCGAAGGGAATCCCCATCCCCTAAAGGATTGAAAGCCAAACGGAGAGATTAATTACCCTGGCCTAATGGCCACCCCCGTGAGGGCAATTGTGCTTGCTCAGTAGATACCTAAGGAACATTGTCAAAATAACTTTCCCCAATTAGGCCTGTCAGGTAGGTTGTTCAGAATAGGCTTTAAAGACTTCGTACAGTTTTAAGCGAAGGTTTAACCACAAAGAACACAAATTTTTTCGCAAAGAAGCACAAAGGAAGCTGACTTTAGGGCAAAACGTTCCACTTAAAGGGCACAAAGAATGGTGCAGCTTGACTACTCAATAGGAAATTTACTCATGCGTAAGTAGCTCAAAACTGTACTAAGAAGCTCCCATGATTCTGAACAGCTTACCTGACAGGTCATGCAGGTAACCCCCTCACAGATCTACCCTTTATCCAAATTTTATTTTAGGGTAGACACAATAAATCGGTTAAGGAATCGTTGTTATTGTATTGTAAATTTGAGGGCGATGAAATTGGTATCGATAGGGGATTTTCCCGTTTTGAATTTTGGGGACAAGCGGCGGGACGAGCGTTTTGTGAAAATAATCAACAATGTTGTCAGCCGGCCAAGCAGCAGTATCCCCCAGCAAACGGGCAACTGGTACGAGACGAAGGCAACATATAATTTCTTTAAAAGCAAATCGGTCAAATTGAAAAGCATCGAGGAGGCGGTACAATCGTATGGTGGCAGCCAATTGGCAGGGTTGAAGAAGGTACTGGTAGCCCATGATTTTTGCCAAGTGAGCTTTAATGGGCTGGATGCAACCGAAGGGCTGGGCTACCTGGCCAACTCGTCCTCCCTTGGCATCATCACTTACAATAGTATAGCAGTAAGCACGGAAGGCGTGCCGCTTTCGCTGCTGTACCAGCATACGTTTACCCGCGCATTGGAAAACCTGGGCAAGGCAGAAAATCGGCATGGCACCACTTTTGAAGACAAAGAGAGCTACCATTGGTATAAAGGGATGGCAGCAGCCAGCAAATCACTGGGCAGTGAAGTGCAGGCGGTGCATATTGCCGACAGGGAAGCCGATATTTATGAGTTGTTTGCTGCCGCTGAGCCAGGGCATTCCGATTTGTTGATACGCTCTACGCACAACAGGAGGCTTAAAAGCAGTGGTGCTGAGGGCAGCGAGGAGGCTGGTTGTTTATGGGACAAGCTGTCTGGCAGCCCTGTGGCGGCGGAGGTGGCGTTGAAAATACCGGAGGCACGCAGCACCAAGCGGGTGGAGATAACAGCATCGGTACAGTTTGAAAAGGTGGTGGTACAAAAGCCGTCAAGCAGCAAAAGCAAGCAAGAAAGCGTGGGGTTGACAGCCATATTGCTGCGGCAGGTATCGCCCAAGGAGGACTGGCAGGAAGACCCTGTGGAATGGAAGCTGCTGACCAGCCTGCGCGTGGAAAGCGTGGCAGATGCCCTGCAGTGCGTGCTGTGGTACTGCTACAGGTGGCTGATAGAAAGGTTCCACTATGTGCTGAAAAGCGGCACAGGGGTAGAAGACCTGCAATTGGAAAAAGCAACAAGCCTGCAAAAAGCCCTACACCTGTACAGCATGGCTGCCATGGAGATAATGAAGCTTGCCTACCTGTCAAGGGCAATGCCAGCAGCCAGCTGCGAGCTAGTGCTTACAAAAGAGCAATGGGCGGTGCTGTACATGCTTACTTTCAAAACAGCGGTATTGCCCGAAACGCCGCCAACCATGGAGGAGGCAACCAAATGGATAGGCAAACTGGGTGGCCACCTAGGAAGGACTGCAGACGGGCCGCCAGGCGTAAAGGTTATTTGGAGGGGCTATAGGAAACTGATTGATGCAGTGGAAATGTATGCAATTTTAACCAAAGAAAAATTTGGGTAAAGGGTAGCTCACAGATAGGGGAAAGTTATTTCGGTAACGTAACTAAAGGGGGAGAGAGTGTAAAATAAACTGTGTCAAGAATTAAATTATTTAATTTGTAAACACAGGATATGGAACAGCATTCAAATGCAGGCTTCGACTACGAATTGGCGAAGCACAAAGTAAAGGAACAGCTACGCAGTGGCAAGTCGTTATTCAGCAAAGGCGGTGCATTTCCACCTTTGTTGGAGGAAATGCTGAACTCCATCCTTGAAGGGGAGTTGGATGCCCACCTTGATGCTGGGGAACGAAGTTTGGGCAAACGCAAGAACGGCAAGGGGAGCAAGCGTTTGCGTACATCGTCAGGTGACATAGAGATCAATACGCCCCGTGACCGTCTGGGCAGCTTCGAGCCTGAGATGGTGAAAAAGCGGGAAACAATCATGGTGGCGAGCCTTGAAGACAAGATAATAGGGCTCTACGGCCTTGGCACGAGCCTTCGGGACATCAGCCAGCACTTGAAAGAAACTTACGACACGGACATTTCTGCCACCACTTTGAGCAGCATAACGGACAAGGTGGTGCCTTTGGTGAAGGAATGGCAGCAACGCCCCTTGGAAAGCCTTTACTGTATCGTTTGGCTCGATGCGATGTACTACAAGGTAAAAGAGGATGGGCGCACACAGACACGTTGCATGTACAATATCCTGGGCATCAACAAAGACGGGCACAAGGAAGTGCTGGGCATGTACGTGTCACAAAGCGAGGGTGCCAATTTTTGGCTGGGCGTCATCACGGATTTGAAACGCAGGGGGATAGACGATATACTGATAGCCTGCATCGACAACCTCAAGGGCTTTGACGAAGCCATCCGCACCGTGTACCCACAAACAGAGGTA
This sequence comes from Parasediminibacterium schistidii, assembly GCF_046546515.1. Classification (NCBI taxonomy): domain Bacteria; kingdom Pseudomonadati; phylum Bacteroidota; class Chitinophagia; order Chitinophagales; family Chitinophagaceae; genus Parasediminibacterium; species Parasediminibacterium schistidii. The sequence goes on from NZ_JBKHKJ010000036.1 coordinate 29,904, forward strand.
CAGACCTACGTGGTCCACCAGATACGCAACAGCCTGAAATATGTGGCCAGCAAGGACCAAAAAGCTTTCATGGCAGACCTAAAGCCTGTTTACAAAGCCAGTGACGAACCTCAGGCTTTGGAGGCTTTGGGCGTATTAAAGGAAAAATGGGGGAAGAAATATGCCATCGTGACAAGTTCATGGGAAAACAACTGGCACAAGTTAAGCACCTATTTCAAGTACCCGGATGGTATAAGGAAGCTCATCTATACCACCAATACCATCGAAGGCTACCATAGGCAGATAAGGAAAGTGACCAAGAACAAAGGGGTGTTCACCAGCGACATGGCTTTGCTCAAGCTCATTTACCTGGCCACTGAAAGGATACAAGGAAAGTGGACAATGCCATTGCCCAACTGGGCTGTCTGTGCTGCACAGCTAAAGATTATATTTGCTGACAGGATGAAGACAGACATCTAGGCTTACCGTACAAAAGAGGCGGTGCCTTGCTCTGTGAGGGAGCCGTCACCGCCTCTTTTGTACTCAACCCTAATAAACATTTGACACAGTTTAATTTACAGACCCGTAAGTAAAAGCTATACTTTCATTGGCTCATCGTTGCCGTATCGTTGGCTGCCTCCCCACATTCACAACCTTACCTTCTAGCTTTGGGATTTCCCATACATTTGATGGGTGTTGGCCCTTTCTTTGTGCTTTAGCAACCACACCATCCGATAACGTTCCCAGTAAAGATTGCCAAAAAACTAAAAAATCCACAATCAAATTATACCAATAGCATTAACTTCGCCACCCATTTTTAAACGTAGCTTACATTGGGTGTCATAAATATATTTTTTACTACTTACTTTTTTTAATAATGGTTAAAGACGAACAGGTTTTACAGGACGTTGTAATAAAGTTTGCAGGCGACAGCGGCGATGGGATGCAGCTTACAGGGCAGCAGTTTACCAACAATACCGCAATGTTGGGGATAGACCTTGCTACTTTCCCCGATTTCCCTGCCGAGATTAGGGCACCGATAGGTACTTTGCCAGGGGTGAGTGGATTCCAAGTGCATTTTTCTTCAAACAAAGTATTTACCCCAGGCGATGCTTGCGATGTACTGGTGGCCATGAACGCTGCTGCACTAAAAGTAAACCTGAAAGGGCTGAAACGAGGTGGCAAAATAATTGCCAACATAGATGGTTTTGATTCCAAGAACCTGCGCCTTGCCAACTATGCAGATGGGATAAACCCATTGGAAGATGGCAGCCTAGAAGGCTACGAGCTGATAAAAGTGGATGTAACCAAGCTTACCCGCGAAGCCCTGAAAGACAACCACGATCTAGGCACTAAAGAAAGGGATCGTGCCAAGAATATGTTTGTACTTGGGTTTATTTACTGGATGTACAACCGTGATTTGTCTAGCACCATCGATTTCCTAGAAGAGAAATTTGGCAAAAAAGAAAGTATCCTGCAAAGCAATATCAAAATTTTGCAGGCAGGTTATAGCTATGGCGATACCACAGAAACTTTTAGCACTCGCTATACCGTGGAAAAAGCCAAGATGGAGCCTGGTTTGTACCGCAGCATCATGGGCAACCAAGCATTGTCTTATGGTTTGATAGCCGCTGGGCAGAAAAGCGGCCTGCCTATTTTCCTTGGCACATACCCTATTACCCCAGCTTCTGACATATTGCACGAACTTACCAAATACAAAAACTTTGGTATAAGGTCGTTCCAGGCAGAAGACGAAATAGCAGCTATTACTTCTACCATTGGTGCCAGCTACGGCGGCAGCCTAGGCATTACAACTACCAGCGGTCCCGGCATGGCATTGAAAGCCGAGGCCATGGGTCTTGCAGTGATGCTGGAAATACCTTTGGTAATTGTGAACATACAGCGTGGCGGGCCATCAACTGGCTTGCCCACCAAGACAGAACAGAGCGATTTGATGCAGGCGTATTATGGCCGGAATGGCGAATGCCCCATGCCTATTGTATCTGCATCTACGCCTAGCGATTGCTTTGATGCTGCTTTTGAAGCCGTGCGGATAGCCGTGCAGCACATGACACCTGTTATTTTATTAAGCGATGGTTATATAGCCAATGGCGCAGAGCCGTGGAAGTACCCTACCAGTGCAGATTTGCCAACTATTGAAGTGCACTTTAAGGAAAGCCCCATAGAAGGTGAGGAAAAGTTTATGCCTTACCGCAGGGACGAAAAACTAGCACGCCCATGGGCGGTGCCAGGCACAAAAGGTTTGGAGCATAGGGTTGGCGGCTTGGAAAAACAAGACATAACAGGCAATATCAGCTACGACTCTGACAATCACCAGCACATGGTGAAAACACGCCAAGCCAAAGTAGATTTGATAGCAAACTATATCCCCCTGCAAACCATTGACAGCGGCCCCAAAAAAGGCAAGGTTTTGGTAATTGGCTGGGGCAGTACTTATGGTGCTATTAAAAGTGCCGTGCTAGACTTGCAAGCCCAAGGCCACGCCGTGAGCCATGCGCATATCCGTTACATACGCCCTTTCCCTAAAAACTTGGGTGAGATTATCAAGAACTTTGACAAGGTACTGGTACCGGAAATAAACAATGGCCAACTGGTAAAAATAATCCGTGACGAATTTTTTGTAGATGCAAAAGCTTACAACAAAATAATGGGCATACCAATTACCAAAAGCGAATTAATTACGACTATTACAGAAATGTTGTAGGAAATATTATAAAACTATTTAGAAAAAGGCAACCTCAGAAGGGTTGCTTTTTTGTTGTTGCCAATCTTTTCTCAAAGGATATCCTAATCTTATTATCTTTTCAATAAATATTTATAAACGAACAGGTTAATTTCAAAAAACCTATTTACTTTAGCTACCTAAATAAAAAGCTATATGAAAAAAATGTTTATGGTACTATTGGGCGGTGTATTGTTTGCTACAGCCAGCCTTGCGCAAACAATGCCTTCCGTGGATAAAATGAAATCCATGAAGATGGATGCAAAAACAAAAGCCGATCAAACAAAAACGGACGCCAAAGCCTCTAGCGACAAAGCAAAGGCTGATGGGCATAAAATGATGGCCAAAGGCAAAGACACTGCCAGCAAGATTAAAAAAGACGGTACTGCCGATATGCGCTTTAAAGAAAACAAGCTGAAAGCAAAAGCAGATACTATGGGCAAAAAACTAAAAAAAGACGGCACGCCAGATTTGCGTTACAAAGCGAATAAAAAAGCATAACCAAGGTATTTATAAAATAAAAAAGAGAGCTTTAGGCTCTCTTTTTTATGTCTAGCTGGCGTAGATATAATTACTGCGTTTTCCAAGATGTGTATGTAGTGAAATTAACCTCAAAAGTGTTTAGCGAATTTCTAACCCTAAACCCTATAGGTTTGTATGCCACTTACTTGCTTTATGCTTCACACCCAACTTTCGCCTTATAACTTACCACTTATGCCCAATTTATCCAACACCACTTTACTCATTAAATAATATGCCTCATGGCTATAACCAGCTATATGCGGGGTTATGATTACGTTTGGCTGTGCCAATAACCAATCCAATTGCTTCTGTTCTTCAGCGGTATAGCTGGATAGTTTTTCATTTTCCAATACATCCAAGGCTGCCGCTTTTATCTTTCCGTTTTGCAAGGCACGTATCAAGGCAGCAGTATCTGTTACCTTGCCACGACAGGCAGTCAGGAAATAAGGTTTCTTTTCCAAGGCATTAAAAAAATCATCATTAGCCAAATGGAATGTTTCCTTGGTTAAAGGTAGGTTCAGGCTTATAACATCTGCTTGTTGATAGATTTGCTCTTTATTAGCTTCTTTTATAAAACCGCTGGAGAAGCCTTTTTTAATGGTATCATTTGCTAATAAGGTAACATTAAATGGTGCCAACAGCCTTGCAAAAGCACCGCCTGTGTTGCCAAAACCAATAATGCCTACCGTCTTGCCCGTTAGCTCATCGCCGCGGTTCTCGTTCCTAATCCATTTACCTTCCTTTATTTCTTGGTGGCTGCTGTTTATCTTGTTCATCAGGCATAGCAAAAAACCAAGGCTGTGTTCTGCCACGGCATTGCGGTTGCCTTCGGGGCTGCTTACGCAGGTAATGCCTTTCGCTTCGGCAAAAGGCACATCTATCAGTTCCATACCGCTGCCCAATCGGCCAATCCATTGCAGTTGGGAGGCTTTGTCAATCAGGGCAGCGTCTATGCTAAGGCGGGTAGTAATAATAAGCCCTGTGGCATCGGCAATAATATCCCCCAATTCTGAGTAGGTAATTTCGGGCAAGTATATCACTTCATACCCCTTTTCTGCAAGGGTGGTGGCTAAGTAGGGGTGTGCCTTGGCGGTAATAATAACTTTCTTCAACTATTCTTATTTTAATGCTTTAACGGCAAAGAACACAAAGGTTTCGCAAAGTTCGCAAAGATTTTTCTGAATTGAGGCAAAGAGGCAATAAGATAAAGAGTGAGACAAGAATATAACCGAAATATATTGCGTAACCATACGACTTTATGATTTAAGAGTGCCTATTCAACCTCATTAGCGTTTAAGTGCGAGTCGTCGGTACCCATTTTAAAGGTAAGGGCTGCAAATTCTTCAATGCTTACTTGTTCCGCGCGCTTGTTGAAAAAGGGGTCTGCCAATACATCAGGCAGGAACAAGCTTTTAACTGCGTTACGCAGCATTTTGCGGCGTTGGTTAAACGCCATTTTCACCAATTGCACAAAGGCTTTTTCACTTTTTACAGTATAATGGGTTTGCTTTCGCGTTAGCCTAATTACCCCACTCATTACTTTGGGAGGAGGGGTGAAACTTTCTGGAGGAACATCAAAAAGGTATTCCACGTCATAATAAGCCTGTATCAAAATACTGATGATACCATAAACCTTACTGCCTTCTTTGGCTGCCACCCTCATGGCCACTTCTTTTTGGAACATGCCAATTACCACGGGCACTTGGTCTTTCCAATCCAATATTTTAAACAGTATTTGCGATGATATATTGTAAGGAAAATTGCCTACCACAGTAAAGTTGCCCTCAAAAGGGGGATCAATATGCAAAAAATCGGCATGGATTATTTTACCTGCTATAGCTGGGAATGTTTTGTGCAGGTAGACTATTTTTTCATCATCTAGCTCTACTGCTTTAAAGTCGAAGCCTTTTAGCGGCAATAGGTATTTGGTTAATGCACCTGCACCTGGCCCTACTTCTACCAACTGGGCAAAAGGCTGCTGCTGCAATGCAGCCACTATTTGCTTGCAAATATGTTCATCCTTTAAAAAGTGTTGCCCCAGCGATTTTTTGAGTGTGTACTGCATTTTGGCAAAGGTAAAAGAAAGAGTGGAGTTGGGGTTTATATTATCATTCTTGTTTTAGCCCTTATTAGGCGAATCGTTCTTAACCCAAATTTTGCAAAAGCACTTACAACTTTTTGAAATGCACCAGTTATGGGTAGGTGGTATCGGAAAAGATAATATGCAATTCTATTGTTTTTTTTTGAAGCACTTTAAAGTGCTTCAAAAAAAGTGCTTCAAATAGTTAGGTGTTTCTTTGGATGCTAGCATAAAATGAATCCTTTTATTGTACTGAAAAACGGC